>NZ_JARESU010000016.1:0-136112 GCF_046027075.1 Paraburkholderia sp. RL18-085-BIA-A
GCATTGCGAGACTTGTCAGCCTATTCCATAAGAAACCGGCACTGCGACCGGAAGCACACGCGGCCCTTGTTGCGAGCCTCCCCAACTTTTGCGCGCTCTCGGTGAGTGCGTGGGTTTTCTTTCATCGCCCTCTTTGTGCTGGTGTCCGAAATACCTCGACAGTCATAGCACGTATGCCCTCAAATCCGGCAAAATGATGCAGTGACGAGCGCGGCTCGAACCGTCGTCGGCGCTTGAATCACATTACATACGAAAGGAGACAGCACGTGCGATCAAGCAGACTGGCTTGCAAGATTTTCAGCGTCGCGTTTTTTGCCGGGTTCGCGATGTCGGCGTCAGCCCAAGTGGCAACAGGCGATACATCGTCACTGAAAATCGCGCTATCGAATAACTACGCCGGCAACAGCTGGCGTCAGATGATGCTCAAGAGTTGGTCCGACGTCGCGGACGTCGCAGTCAAACAGAAAGTGGTGGCAGCCGCGCCCACATTTACCACGGCCGAAAGCCAGGCGACCGAGCAAGTCCAGCAAATCCAGAACCTGATTCTCCAGGGCTTCAAGGCAATAACGGTCGACGCTGTGTCCCCCACCGCGCTTAACGGCGTGATCAAGCAGGCGTGCGCCGCGGGCGTGACGGTCGTGTCGTTCGACGGCATCGCAACCGAGCCTTGCGCATACCGAATCGCCGTCGACTTCCAGGGCGTGGGCAGAATGCAGGTGGATTATCTGGCGAAGCGACTCAATGGCAAGGGCGACCTGCTCGAGATCCGCGGACTGGCCGGCGTGTCGGTCGATGACGAGATTCATCAAGGCATGGTCGACGAGCTCAAAAAGTATCCGGGTCTGAAGGTAGTCGGATCGGTACATGGCGACTGGACACAAACAGTCGCGCAGAAAGAAGTGGCGAGCATCTTGCCGACGTTGCCGAAAATCGACGGCGTCCTCACGCAAGGCGGCGATGGTTTCGGCACAGCACAGGCGCTGAAGGCAGCCGGCAGGCCGACACCGATCATCATCCTCGGCAATCGCCAGGAAGAACTCGCGTGGTGGGCCGATCAGAAGAAGAGCGGCTATGAAACCATGTCGGTAACCATTCCGCCGGGTGCGTCGACGTTTGCATTCTGGGTGACGCAGCAATTGCTGGCAGGCAAGAAGATGCCGCACGACATCCGTATGCCCGTGCTCCAAGTGAAGCCGGAAGAGCTCGACGCCGTGCTGGCAAAAACGCCGCCGGGCTCGCTCGCGAACAAGGAATACACGCGCGAGGAAGTGGTTGCAGTCGTGGCAGGCAAGTAACGAATCCACAAGCGCCGGCCGGCTTGATTGGCCGGCGCTGTACGTTGTTTCTGCTTCAGCGTGCGGCGCCCCGAACACCAACATGCAGCGCATACACCGATGAACTCGCTGTAATGAACAGCCGGTTGCGGTTCAAGCCGCCAAAGGTCAGGTTGGCCACCGTTTCGAGAATCAGGATCTTGCCGAGCAAGGTGCCATCTGGCGCATAGCAGTGCACACCGTCTTCCGCACTCGTCCATACATTGCCGTGTTCGTCCGTCCTCAGGCCATCCGGCACGCCGCTTTCCATCTCCACGAATATGCGTCCGTTGCGCAACGCGCCGCCGCTGGCGACGTCGAAGACGCGGATATGGCGCGGCCCATCCACATCATGCGACGCACCGGAGTCCGCAATGTACAGACGTGCTTCGTCCGGCGAAAACGCGAGTCCGTTAGGCTTAACGAAGTCGTTGGCAACGAGGCGCACACGTCCATCGTCTGGCGAAACACAATACACATTGCAACTACCGATTTCGCTCGATGCGCGAAAGCCTTCGTAATCGCTCAGGATTCCATAGTCAGGATCGGTGAACCAGATCGCGCCGTGCGAATCAACAACAAGATCGTTTGGGGAATTCAGTCGCCGGCCTTCGTAATGCGACGCGAGCACGACAACGCTGCCATCGTGCTCCGTGCGCGTGACTTGACGGCCGCCGTGCTCGCAGCTTAACAGGCGTCCTTCGCGGTCGCGCGTATTGCCGTTGCTGTAATTGGAGTTGGACCGGTAGACGCCCACGCCCATGCCCGGCGCCCATCGCAACATGCGGTTGTTGGGGATATCACTCCAGATCAGCAAGTCGGTCGCCGGAAAGTACACCGGCCCCTCGGCCCACAGGCATTCGCCGGTGAGCTTTTGCAGTGGCGCATTAGGCTGGACCAGCGTGCGAAAACGGGGATCGTGTACTTCAAGTTCGTCAGATTTCACTATCTTGTCCTTTTGAACGCGCTTTTATCGCAATGCCTTGCCGCCGGCCGCGACCGTTACGACAATGATCAGCAAACCGTACACCACCGAGCGCACGCCCGAATCGGCGCCGACCGCATTGAGTACGGCATTCGTGAGAAACAGGAACATCGATGCACCCCAGACCCCGACGATGGTCGGCTTGCCGCCTGTGACGAGCGTGCCGCCGATCACGACAACGGCGATCGATATCAACATGTACTCCACGCCCATGTCGAGTGACGCGCCGCCGGAGACCGCCGCGAGCAGCAGCGCGGTGACCGCCGCAATCACCGACGACAGCACGTAGGCAATGCAACGCGTCCAATGCACATCGACGCCTGCGAGCCATGCAGCGCGCGAGTTCTGTCCGATGGCGGAAAGCCGGCGGCCGTAGATGGAACGATGCAGCAGCAACGCGAGCGCAAGCGACAACACAAACGCCGCCAGTGCAATGTACGGGATCTGCGCGAGGCGACCGGCTGCAAACGCCCCGAGCGCAGCAGGCGGCGGCGGCAATTGACGCCCCTGCGTGATTGCCAGCGACTGGATGATGAAGCTGGACGACAGCGTCGCGATGATCGGCGGAATGCGCAGCAGCCGGATCAGCGCGTAATTGGCGAGCCCGACCGCGATACCCACGCCGAGCACCGCCGCGAAGCCCAGCACGATCTGGCCGTTCAACCCGTTCATCACGTGCATGCTGACGACGCCCGCGAGTGCGATCGTGGACGGCACCGACAAGTCGATGTTGCCCACGCCGGACGTGATGACAAGCATCTGCCCGAGACCCACCAGCACCATGAAAACGCCGTACACCAGCGCCGTCTGGGCCACGTTGGTCGCAATCGAAAACCCGAAGATCAAGGCGATGGCCAGCCAGACCAGAACCGCACCCGCGAACGACCAGGCCCACGGCGCCTGAACGCTTTTGAGCCGGGCCAACCAGCCGGATCTGGGCGCCAGCGCAACGGTCGCTTCTTTATCGCTGCGCACTTCGCTGGATGTTTGCGGGCTCATTGGTGGTCTCCGCGTTGCAGCATCACGCGCAACGACAGCACGACGATCAGGATCGCCCCTTGCATGCCGACTTGCCAGTCCGACGAAATATTCAGGAATGCGAGAAACGACGCGGCAAGCGTCAGCGTGATCGCGCCCAGCACCGCACCGATCACCGACACGCGCCCGCCGGCGAATTCCCCGCCGCCCAGGATCACGGCCGCAATCGACAGCAGCGTATAACGCAAAGCGAGATTGGCATCGGCAGAGGTGGTCAGGCCCAGAAGCGACAAACCCGACAAAACGCCGAACAAACCCGCGATGCCGTAAAGCGTCGCCTTGCTGCGCACGAGCGACCAGCCGAAACGACGCATCGCGCGTGGATTTCCCCCGGCTCCGCGAATCCGGACGCCCGCCGACGTGCGCATCAGTAACAGATGCCCAAGCACTGCGATCAGGGCGGACCAGACGATAGGTGCTGCGATCCACGGTGTCTGGTAGTTCATCGCCGTGCCGAGCCACTCAGGGCTCGTGCCGCCCGGTGAGGGCAGCAACACGATCGCGAGCCCGCTCCAGACGAACGCCAGGCCAAGGGTCACCACAATCGATGGAATCTGCCGCAGCTCGATCAGCGCCCCGACCGCTGCGTACGCCAGCACGCAGCCCACCAGCGCCAGTACGCCGAGCCACGGCTGCTTCACCAGCAGGGTCGCGCCAATGCAGGCCACGAGGCTCACAAATGGCCCGATCGATAAATCCAGGTCGTTGACCGTGATGATCGCGAGTTGAGCGAGCGTCGCGAGCACGATAGGCACAGCAAGGTTCAGCAACAGGCTCGAACCGAAATAGCTCATCGTTGCTGGCTGCAGGCACAGGATCGGCACGAGCACGGCGACCAGCGAGATGGCCGGAAGCAACGCGCGCAATCGCGCCTGGGTAATCGCAAACGTCATGCGGCATGCTCCTCGAAACTGGCGGCCAGGAGTGCTTCCTCCGTGCATTCGTCGGCGTGCAGCAGGCGCGTGACAGATGCCGAACGAAACACATAGGTGCGGTCGCAATACGTCAGTTCTTCGTTCTCGGTCGTATACCAAATGAAGGTGCGGCCCTTCGCCGCTTCGTCGCGCACGAGTTGATAGATGTCTCGTTTGGTGCCGACATCGACACCGCGAGTGGGATCGTCCATCAGGATCAGATCGGCATCCGAAGCGAGCGCGCGTGCGAACAGCACCTTTTGCTGGTTACCGCCGGACAGCGAGAGAATACCCGCGTTCATCGATGCACCGCGAATCCCGATCTTCACGCGCCACGCCTCGACGACCGCGCGCGCCGCCGCAAAATCCACGAGCCCTCGAATCGGCAAGCGCTTCGCCCCGGCCCTGCCCGCTTCAGCCATACCGCCGCTCAACCAGCGGAGGTCGAGGTTCTGCGCGATCGACCAAACGGGAAACACACCGTCGCGCCCGCGATCGCCTGCCACGAAAGCCACTTTCGCGCGACCAGCTCCGCGGCTGGTCGCGGCTTCGTAAATGGCTAGCAGCGCCTCCGTCTGCCCTTGTCCCGCGAGCCCCGCAAAGCCGATCACCTCGCCGCGCGAAGCATCGATCTTCGTTCGCCGTCCCGCGCCGAGCGCCCATTGGTACTCCGGGCCGTCGGCGCGTTGAAGGCGCGCACGCTGGTCGGCCGACGCCTTGTCGACCTCGAGGTGCTGGCCCATCGCAAGGATGATCGCTTTGCGGCTGAGATTGTCCCGCGCGAGCACGCTGACAATGCTCCCGTCGCGCATCACCATCACGCGGTCCGCCACACGCTGTATCTCGCCGAGCATGTGAGTGATAAGCAGGCACGTGATGCCGCCCTGCGCAGCCTTGCGCACGAAGGCAAGCAACTGTTCCGCGGTATGCGCATCGAGCGACGAGGTGGGTTCGTCGAGAATCACGAGACGCACGGGGGTATCGGTGATAGTAAAACCCCGGGCGATCTCGACCATCTGCCGCTGCGTGAGCGTGAGGTCGGAGACCAGTTCGTTGCCGCTCAATCCGTTGCCGGGAAAGATTTCTTCCAGCTTCTCACGCATGAGAGCGGTCGCCCGCCGCCGCCAACCGCGCCCACGCAGTTGCGGATGCACGATGCACATGTTCTCGGCGATGCTCAAGTTCGCGCAGAGCGACAACTCCTGGAACACGCAGCGCACGCCGGCATGGCGCGCGGCGTTGGCGTCGTAGCCCGGCAACGACTCGCCATCGACCTCGATGTGCCCTTGCGTAGGTTCGAAGACGCCCGCGAGCACGGCCATGAGCGTCGATTTTCCGGCGCCGTTATGCCCGGCGATGCCTACGCACTCGCCCCGCAGGAAGCTGAAGTTGATGTCAGTCAGCGCGCGCACGCGGCCGAATGTCTTGCCGATGCCATGGAACCGGATCAGCGCCTCGCGCCCTGTCTCTTCCGTCTCTGGCGTATTTTTTATTTCGCCCATTCACATGCTCCGCATGTCTGGTTCCGACATCACATAACCGCCTGGGTCGGGCTCACGCGCCCGCCGCGGGCGGGCGCATTCAGCTTACTTCTTGCTGAGCAGCGCGACCGTTTGCGGCAACGTGTAGGTCACGTCGCTGATGCCGCCCTGCGGCGTCGCCGAGAGCTTCGCCTGCAACTGTTCCTGCGAAATATCGAGGAGCGGCACATTGATGGTCACGTCCTTCGGGATATTCTTGCCGGCCAACACCTGCTGTGCCACCCAGAATGCAAACGATACCGCGCCCGGGGGATTCGACAGTGAACGCGACTGATAGCCGTTTTTCGACTGCTCGTTCCACCAGTTGAGCTCCGCATACGTGCTGCCGATAATCATCGGCGGCACCGGCCGGTTGGCCGCCTTGAAGGCCTGCGCAATGCCGAACGACATCTCGCCTTCGGTCGCCACACCATCGACTTGCGGCAGCGTCGGCAGGATGCCGGCCACCGCCTTCTGCGCCACCGATTGCGTCCAGTCGCCGTTCACCGAACCGACGAGCTTCAGGCCCGGGTACTTCTTCAGTCCCGCGAGCACGCCCTCGTGCATGAGGTTATCGACGGAGATCCCCGCCACGCCTCGCACTTCGAGAATATTGCCCCTGCCGTTCAGACGCTTGGCGAGATAGTCGACGCCCGCCTCGCCCCAGCCGCGGAAATCGAAATTAACACGATACGCGCACGGTTCATCGACAATGCCGTCGAACGACACCACGACGACGCCGGCGGCGCAAGCCTTCTTGATCGTACCGTTGAGCGCGGTGGGCGAGACGGCGTCGATCACGATCGCGTTATAGCCTTGCAGAATCAGGTTCTGGACCTGCTGGGCCTGCTCCGTCACCTGGTTCTCGGCGGTCGTAAACGCAGGCGCGGCGGCAATTTTCTTGTCCTGCACCGCAACAGTCGATACCGCGGCCCAGCTCTTGAGCATCGATTGTCGCCAGGCGTTGCCCGCGAAGCTATTGGACAGTGCGATCTTCTTTTGCGACGTATCGCCAGCCGCCACCTGTGCGTGCGCCGAAGACGCCACCATGCACGACGCCAGCGCGAGCACGGCGCACACCTGCTTTCCTGAACCGATCATCCATTTGTCTCCTGTTATGACAGCGTTTCTGATTTTGCTGCTGAGTTGGGGCTAGGCCAGCTCCCTTGCCTTGCGGATGCCTTCCCAGAGCCCGTTCAGATAGACCGCGCCGAGGGCGCGATCGTAGAGGCCATAACCTGGCTTGCCCGTCTCGCCCCATATCATGCGGCCGTGGTCCGGACGGATATACCCGGTGTAATCCGCATCGCTGTAGGCCTGCATGATCGCCGCCATGTCGAGCGAACCATCAGCCGTTCGATGCGCGGTCTCATGGAAATCGCCTTTATCGTTCACCTTGACGTTGCGCATGTGCGCAAACGGGATGCATCCCCGGGCGGCGAATTCCCGGACCATCGCGGCGACGTCGTTCGCGGTATCTGCGCCGAGCGAGCCGGAACATAACGTGAGCCCGTTCGCCGGGCTATCCACGATGGAAAGTACGCGTTCAAGATCCGCGCGATTCTTGACGATACGCGGCAAGCCGAAAATGGGTCGCGGCGGATCGTCGGGATGGATTGCCATGCGGATTCCGGCTTCCTCCGCCACGGGAATAACGCGCTGTAAGAAGTATTCGAGGTTTGCCCAGAGGCGCTCTTCACTGCAGGACGCGTATTCGGCCAGCAGCGCGCGCAATTGGCCTGCGTCGTAGCTCGTATCCCAGCCGGGCAACTGGATTCCGTCGTCGGGATTGATGCTCGCGACCGTGTCCACGTCGAACGCAAGCGTGGTCGAACCGTCGGGCAGGCACTTCGCAAGCGTGGTCCGGGTCCAGTCGAACACCGGCATGAAGTTGTAGCAAACGACCTTGATTCCGGCCGCGCCCAGATTGCGCAGCGTGCGCGCGTAATTCGAAATCAATGCGTCCCGCGAGGGCTTGCCAAGCTTGATGTCTTCATGAACCGGCACGCTCTCGATCACATCGATTGCCAGGCCCGCCGCGTGGACGGTGTCCTTCAGTTCGACGATTTTCTCGGGCGGCCAGACTTCCCCGACAGGCACGTCGTAGATGGCCGAAACAATGCCGTACATGCCCGGGATCTGACGGATATAGTCCAGCGAGACGGGGTCGTCCCGGCCGAACCACCGAAAAGTCATCTTCATGCCTTTGCCTTTTAAGGACCCGTCCCGAACTCCGGGGATGCTATGCTTACAAAAGCAATTTTTGGTCGGGTGGTCAGGCCACTAGACCGAAAAAACAGTATAGCGGCTTACTTTTGGGCGCGCAATTCAGTTGACGGAGTGAAGAGATGGAACTGCCGAGCCTCAAAGCGGAGCGCTTGTACCAGAAGATTTCGACGTTGCTCATCGGACTTATCAAGGACGGCACGTTTGAAGAAGGGCAGGCATTGCCGGCCGAGCGCGAACTGTCGAAACAACTTGGGGTTGGCCGGTCGTCGGTGCGCGAAGCGCTGATCGCACTCGAAATAGCAGGCTGGGTCGAAATCCGCACCGGCACCGGCGTGTTCGTCCGTCACCCCGACGAAGCCCGCATCGAGCCCGCGCTGATGGACGCGGAGTTCAGCGCGGCGGACTTGCTGTCCGCGCGCGCGGTGATCGAGGGCGAGATCGCCGCGCTTGCAGCCAAAAACGGCACTGATGCGCAGCGAGAAGCGCTGGCGCGAACCATCGGCATGCTGGAGGCTCAATCGGTGAACAACGCCGCGTTTCTCGACGAGGACAAGCGCTTTCACTTGCTTATCAGCGAAATGACCGGTAACGCGGTGCTGACCGAGGTGATGACGGTTCTCTGGAACAAGCGCTACAGCCCCATGTTCACTCATCTCGAGACCTTTTATGCCGACGAGAACATTCCTGTCGCGCTGAACGCGGACCATAGACGAATTGGCGAGGCGATCCTGAATCGCGACGCGCGCGCGGCGAAAAATGCAATGCGCGCGCATCTGCTCAATGTGCATCACAAACTGTTCGCGGATTCACCGGACGGCGCTCCGCCGGACAATGGCTAGATGCATGACTACGGTCGGAATAACGCAAGTACGGAACGCCTCGGCGCGAGAATGAGGTAATCGTCCTGTTCGTTCAATTTCTGACGGTTAGTGTCTAAAAACGGTTATTTATCAGAGGCTTGGTGAATCCGTGTTTCGAGGAAATGTTGCAGCACAGGAGATCCTTGCTGGACAGGGCTCTGCGGGCGATGACCGCCAGAAATTGCACGAAAAGGACGATTACCCCCGAGAGGAAGACTGACGGCTTGCTGCCCGAGGGTACGAAGGTCCGAACCTCGAAGTGTTTGAATAATCTGATCGAGCAGGACCATCGGAACGTCAAGTCCAGAACGAACGTCATGCTCGGCTTCAAACGTTTCAGGAACGCCGCGATCACTCTGGCAGGCATAGAGTTCATGCATCGCATTTGCAAAGGACACTTCAACCTCGTGAAGCCAAGCCTCAAGGATACCGCTGCGCCCGCTGTGTGGGATACCATCCTGACGGCTCGATAAGACTTCCTTAGTTATACGAAACACATTGACCCGGACCGCCTATTTGCACCAGAACCTCAACCTCCGCTGAGTTGCCCGCCACGGGGCACATCACGGCCAATGAGAGATGGTGGGCAGTGAGGCCTTCATGTTGAGTCTTTTGGTCTGTGCGGTCGGTCGCTGATTGCAGATCGCAGGCGACAACGGCGGACTTCGGTATTTGGTTTGAAACAAATGGATGTTCGGACCTGCGCCGGCTGAGAGTCTTCCTGACAGCGTACCAAAACACAATGCGGCGCTAGACCAGCGACACTCCGCTGGCCATCATCTGCTCCTGGCGACTAGGTCCCCTGTACCGACGCAGATATAAAATTCTGAAAGGCAGATCACCGCCTTCGATGTCTGCCTGCGCTCTAGCCACGCACGAACCACGTTCGTTTGGCCGAAGTGAGCATGCCCCGGTACACAAGCCAGGAGACGACAAAGCTTGCTGGCGCGGAGAACGACTGCACAGGTCCCGGGACATTCATCAACACAAGACCGGCGAACGCACCTGCAAACCATGCGGTCAGGCCGCCTGGATTGAAAGCAGGCACGCGCGAATCGCGGCATTCGACTTCCCCGCCGATCAGTTCGTCGTAGCGTGTCGAAAGGATGTGTGCGAGCGCCACACCGACCCACGCGACCACGAAGATTCCCTGATACGCCAGCGCCTGCAGGATCTTCGAAAATACATCGGCCATCATCAAGGCATAAACAGCCACGCCGACAACCAGCGCCCACACGAACTTCGGCGCGCGAAGGCCGAGTACTTTCTGAGAAAAAGCCTGCATATTGATGGCCGCGAGATAGTAGTTCGCGGTATTGATGCGCGACTGCGTTACCCACACGAACAGCAGACCCCAGACCCCCATCAGCTTGAGCAGCGCAAGCACAACGGATACTTCCGAAAGTGCGCCGAGGCCTGGAATCGTACTGACCAGATAGATGCCGACCGCTCCATTCAGCAGGAACGTGACCAGATAGAACGGCATGCCAAAGTTGAAGCGGCCGTGGTAGCCCGCGTCCTCCTTGCGACCAAAACGGGCGTAGTCGAAAGTGAACATCATCAGCACCCAGACGCCCATGTAATAGACAAAGCAACTCCACCAGCCGTTGGCCGGTGCGTTGCCTCTCGGGCCGAAGTCGAGCCACGCTGCGTTGTAGCCATATTCATGGGTAGCCAGCGCGACGGCAGCGACCAGCCCGAGCAGATAGAACGGCAACAGTACGCCGTTGAACTTGTCGAGCCAGTGCTGCACGCTGCCGAACACGAGTGGCACGCTGTAGCAAACGACGATCAGCGCCGCCCACCGGTAGTCGAGCACAGGAAAAAGACTGTGCGCCGCAACAGCGATCACGGACCCTTCGAATACCGCGTAGTAGATCGCAGTCGCGAAGAAGATCAACGTGGCGAGCGCCGCACCTACGCTGCCGAACAAGACCCGCGAAAATAGCGCGACGGACAGGCCGGTGCGAACCGCGTAGCGGCTGATGATGGAATTGACAATACCGTACGACACCACCGATAGCGCCATCCCGATCAACGCGTTGCGCGCACCGTAATTGAGTGCAAGCGTTGCGCCGACGACAATGTAGAACACCGCGCTGCAAACCGCCCACCAGGCCATCGTGAGCGAAAACGCCGGCATGCGGGCGTTCTCCGGTATGGCGATGGTCGATAGATCGAGATCGCTTTCGGCGGGTTCCTGTGCCAGATTGGCCATGATCGTGCTCCTCAATGCACCTGCAGGTTTGGGAACGACGCCGTGATAGCGACCGTGTTCGGTGCCATGGCGACGCGTGAAAGAAAGACAACCGGTACGGCACAAAATGACGGACGTGTGCGTCCGCGTGCGGCGCATGGCGCCGCACGATCTGATTCGCGAAAATGCACTTAGGGATCACGGGGCCGGGCGCCTAATTCAACCGGCCCGAGAATGCGCTGCTTGTGCGCTAGCGCAGCAACACCTCGCGCAACCGTGCAAGCCGCAGTTGGGCATCGCGGCGGGCAGCGAGCGCCTGCGTCATGGTGACGGGCAGGAAGTGCGCCTGATGGTTCGGTTGCATTTGCCCGATCAGATCCATGTCGGCGCTGATGACGGTGCCGATAGTGGCGTAGCCGCCGCCCGACACCGCATCACGATGCAGGATGATCGGTTCGAGCCCGGCTGGGACCTGGATCGAGCCAATCGGATAGCAGGCGTCGACAATGTTTGAGGGATCGGAGCCTGCGCCGAACGGCTGCTCGCGCTCGCGGAACTTAAGTGGCCGGCCCTGTTTGTATCGATAGCCGATACGGTCTGCTTCAGGGGCAACGGTCCATGTGTCTTCGAAAAACGTAATGGCTGACTCGTCCGTCAGACGGTGATGGTAGAGACCAGGTAGCACGCGCAATTCGACTTCGCGAACGAGGGGCGTACGCAGCCTCTCGGGTAATTCAGTGCCCTCACGACCCGGCCCCCGGGCGCTCCCGATTCCGAGCCGGTCGCCCTTCTGCAGACGCCGCCCCTCATGGCCGCCCAAAGCACCGAGCGTGTAAGTGGAGCGGCTTCCGAGCACCATCGGTACGTCAATGCCGCCTGCCACCGCGAGACAGGCCCGTGCACCGCCTTTCACATAATCGAACGTCAGCGTGCTGCCTGCCTTGATTCGCAGGGCGACGTTACAGGCCTGTGCTTCGCCGTCGATTTTGGGCCGCATTTCAGCGCCCGTCACGGCGATCAGCGCGTCGACATGAAACAGAAGTTGGGGGCCGAGCAGCGTGCATTCGAGTGCGGCCGCGCTCTCGGGGTTGCCCACCAGAAGATTGGCCGCGCGCAATGCGTACTGATCCAGCGCGCCGGACGGTGGAATGCCGACATGGTAATACCCTTGCCGGCCGGTATCCTGCACCGATGTAGCCAGTCCAGGCTTGACGACCTCGATGGCGTGGAGAGGGTTAGTCGGCATTGAGCACCTCGATCAACGAACGGTTGTAAGCTTCGGGGTCGCGCATAAATGATCCGAGTGAGAAATTCACATCGCGCACACGCAATGAGAAAGTCCCCGCATCGACAGCGGCCACGGCTTTGTCGTACCTGTCCCGATCGATTGGCTTGAACTTGACGATGTCGCCGGGGCGGAAGAACACCATGAAGTCGCGCAGGTAGTTCAGACGCTGTGCCGGATCGAAAATCGGTGCGGGCGTAAGGCCGAACATCTGATAGCCCCCCGCGCCACGCACCGAGTAGATGCAGCCGAAGCAACCACCATGGCCGACCGTCAGCTTCGGCGTATCGGTGCGAGGCCGCAAATATTTCGGCACCTGCAACTGACGGGCGCGTTCGACCATCTGGAACATGAACGGCAGGCCGGCCACGAAACCCACCATGGAGACAAACCATGGGGACTCGGAGTGCGCCGCGATGAAGTCTTCGACATCCTTCTTCCCGTTGATCCGCGCCGCGTATTCCAGGTCCGTCGAAGCCGGGTCCTGATGGCGTTCGCGAAAACGCATCAGGGTCTCGTGCGTCCACGGATCGTTGTAAAGCACGGGCACCTCGACGATGCGTGTCGCGATGTCCAGTTCCGTCGAGCCGCCGACCTCCGCCTCGATCTGCCTGAGCAGCGCGAGGAGTGTGTCCGGCTCGATCACGCCTGGATCGTAACGAACCTGGTAAGATGCGTTAGCGGGGCAGATTTCGGTCACGCCGTCCACCTTGCGGCGCTGCAGTTCGCGCGTGATCGCGGTCCCCTTGAAGAAGGCTTCGAGCGACATGTCTTCGCTGATCTCCACGAAGATGAACTCGTCGCCACCGAATGTGTATCGGATCGTCATGCAGCCTCCTCGTTCAGGTCCGTGGAGGCCACCCGTCTGGCGCGCCAGTCGGTCATCCACGCTTCCAGATAGTTGGTGTGGTAACGGCCGGCGCGAATGTCGTCGTCTTCGAGCAATGCGTGGTGCAGGGTCGCGGTGGTCTTGATGCCCACGATGCGCAGTTCGCTCAACGCACGCCTGAGCCGGGCGAGCGCTGCAGGCCGGCTTTCGTCAAAAACAATCAGCTTGGCGAGTAGCGAGTCGTAGAACGGCGGGACGATGTAACCCTGGTAGAGCATCGAATCGACGCGCACGCCTGGGCCCGTGGGCCAGACCAGTTCATTGATGCGGCCGGGGTTTGGACGAAAATCCTGCTCGGGATCTTCCGCGTTGATCCGGCATTCGAGCGCGGCGCCGCGCATCACGATGTCACTCTGGCTGAAGCGCAACGGTTCGCCGTCCGCGATACGCAGCGTCTCGCGCACCAGATCGATTCCGGTGATGGCCTCAGTCACCGGATGCTCAACCTGGATGCGTGTATTCATTTCAATGAAGTAGAACTCGTCGCGTGTTTCATCGAACAGGTATTCCAAGGTCCCGGCACTGCGATAGCCCACTTGCTTTGCAAGCCGCGTCGCAGATGCGCACAGCGCATTGCGCAGTACCGGCGTGAGCGAGGGTGACGGCGCTTCTTCCAGAATCTTCTGACGGCGCCGCTGCAGCGAGCACTCGCGTTCGAACAGATGGACCACGTCGTTGCCGTCGCCGAGTACCTGCACTTCGATATGCCGGGCGCGCGCGATGAATCGTTCGAGATACACCCCGCCGTTGCCAAACGCTGCATGGGCCTCGCGTTGCGCAAGGGGCAATTCAGCGTCGAGTTGCACCGCGTCGTGCGCCACCCGGATGCCGCGCCCACCGCCGCCTGCTGCCGCCTTGATCATCACCGGGTAGCCAATTCCTGCTGCGATCTCGCGCGCTTCGTCGAGAGACAGGACGACGCCGTTGCTGCCCGGGACCGTCGGTACATCAGCAAGCTGCGCAGTTTCTCGCGCTTTTGCTTTGTCGCCCATGGTTGCAATGACGCTCGACGACGGGCCAACAAAGATCATCCCGGCGTTCTCTACCTGCGCTGCGAATGCCGCGTTTTCGGAGAGGAAGCCGTATCCCGGGTGGATGGCATCCGCCCCGCACTGCTGTGCGGCAGCGAGAATCACCGCGGGGTTCAGGTAGCTTTTCGCCGCATGCGCCGAGCCGATGTGAATTGCCTCATCGGCCATGCGCGCGGCAAGGCTGTCGCGATCTGCATCGCTGACCACCGCCACCGCCCGCATACCCAGTTCGTGTGCCGCGCGGATCACCCGCACCGCGATCTCGCCGCGATTGGCAACCAACACCGTACGGATTCGCTTCGGCTGATAGAAAATGCCTGTGGAGCCGCCCGTGTTCGACGTGTTCATCGTGTTCACCCCTCGATCCGCATCAACACTTGTCCTGCATCGACCGGCTCGCCGTCGTCAACAAAAATTTCGACGACGCGGCCAGCCATGCTTGTTTCGACATCGTTGAACTGCTTCATCACCTCGACGAGTCCAACCACGGCGCCGCTTTCGATAGATACGCCTGTTTCGACGTAGGGCGCGGCCTCCGGCGACGCGCGCCGATAGAAGGTGCCAGGCAGGGGGCTGACAATATCGTGTAGTGCCATGGGTATGCTCCTCAAATCTCTTTGGGGTAACGGGAATTAGCGGGCGACCGCATTTAAGGGGGCTGCCACACGGATATCATGATTGGTCAGCACTGCGCGAGTGGCCTCGACGAGTTTGAGGGCGCCCGGCGTGTCGCTATGAATGCAGACCGAGTCGAAATCAATGTCGATGTCGTCGCCGTCGACTGTGGCCACCCGTCCTTCCACGCAGGCTCGCAACACCTTCGCCGCCACCTGAGCCGGATCGAGCCGCCCGACGCGCCGGGTAAAGACGATCGAGCCGGCGCGATCGTAGTCGCGGTCGGCGTAAAATTCGCGGATCACCGGCTGGCCGAGTTCGCGCGCAATCCGATACGTCACCGACGCTTCCATGCAATACAGCAGGAGCGTCGGATCCAGCGTCTGAAGCGTCCCGATCAGGAGGCGCGACAGGTCCTCGTCGCGCGCGGCGAGCATGTAAAGCGCCCCGTGCGGCTTCACGTGTTGCACGCTGACGTTGTAAAGGCGTGCGAATTCGCGCAGTGCACCAAGCTGATAAATGATGTCGTTGACGAGCGCCTGCGGCGTCTCGGCGATGTTGCGGCGTCCGAAGCCCACCAGATCGCGAAATCCCGGATGCGCGCCGACACCGACACCTGCCTGTTTCGCGAGTTGCACGGTACGCGCCATGATGTTGGGGTCGCCTGCGTGAAACCCGGTCGCGATGTTGGCCGAGCTGATGAGGGGCATGATGTCCTCATCGACGCCATCACCGATCTTCCATGAGCCGAAACCTTCCCCCATGTCGGAATTCAAGTCGACGCTGTGCTTTTTCATGCCAAATCTCTCCGGGGTCAACAGCCTGGTCAGATTGAAGGACGCGCGCCAGACCGGTTGAGGTGAACGTTATATGCACGCTGGCCGCCAAAATAGTTCTATTTTTATATGGCACGTTATCTGTTTTTTCGATAGCCTCAGCGGTGCAAGGAGGTGCGCAAATCAGGCTTGTCGCGGACTACTCAAGGGTGGTGGAGCAGGAGTCGTTTCTGAACACTTGCAGGCGCAAGATATTGCGCAACGCAATATCATTTTTTCAGGTGGACCTCATGGCGCTGACCCTCCGGCAACTGAAGTACTTCGTCGCCACGGCTGAACTCGGTCAAATTTCACAGGCCGCCATTCAACTGACGATTTCGCAGTCGGCAGTGACCAATGCCATCAAGGAGCTAGAGGACAGTCTCGGCACGCAACTGTTCATGCGCACCGCTTCCGGCATGACATTGACCAATACCGGGCGACGTTTTCTCAACCAGGCGTATACGATCCTGTCGTCGGTGGATGAGGCCATGCGCATTCCGAATCTCGAAAGTACGCTGACGGGCACCCTAACGCTTGCCGCAAGCTATACCGTGCTCGGCTATTTCCTGCCGCATCATTTGCAGCGCCTGAACACGCTCTATCCGCAGCTCACCATCCAGCTGCACGAGTTGAATCGCGAGTCGATAGAAGAGGGGTTGATCGCAGACCGATACGACATGGCTGTGCTGCTCACATCGAACGTTGCGAATCCGGAGTTGGTACTTGAGCCGGTCATTCATTCGGTGCGGCGCCTGTGGCTGTGTGCGCAGCACCCATTGTTAAAGCGCGAGAACGTTACGCTCGCCGATGTCGCTGCCGAACCGTTCGTGATGTTGACCGTCGACGAAGCGGCTTTTACGGCTTCGCGTTACTGGAACGAGACGCCGTACCGACCGAACGTGAAGCTACGCACATCGTCCGTTGAAGCGGTGCGCAGCATGGTGGCAAATGGAAGCGCCGTGGCGATCCTGTCGGACATGGTGTATCGCCCTTGGTCGCTGGAGGGCAGGCGCATCGAGACCGTGCAGCTACGCGATCCGGTGCCGCCGATGAGCGTGGGTCTCGCATGGCGCAGAAGCGCCGAACTGAGTCCGGCGATGCATGCGGTGCGCGAGTACTTCCGGCATACGTTCATGGAACCTCGGGCGTTCACCGGTAGCAGCTGAAGCACTGAAGTGGCGCGCGCAAGCGTTGTTTCCCACAGCAATCGCGATCTCGTTGACCTGCCGTAACTCACGAACTTCCCGCTCAAGTTCCTTAAGCCGATCCTGCTCCTACGTGCTCGTCGCTGGGCGCAAGCCACGATCCCGTTCAGCCTGCCGCACCCAGCTTCGCAGCGTCTCTCCCGGGCAGCCGATCTTCGCCGCTATCGACGCAATCACTTTCCATGGCGACTCGCGGGCGCCCTGATGCTCCAGCACCATCCGCACGGCCCGCTCACGCACTTCCGGCGAGTACCTCGGTGACTTCTTCTTTACGTTTTCCATAACTCCATTCTCTCAAACGTTGGAGCCTCCGGAAAACCCAGTGCGATTCAGTCTGAAGCAGCTCGCTGCTTAACGCATTGGCGTCCACCATTTCCGGCCGACCTCAGTTTGCCCTGTCGCGTCTTGATGCTGATGTTGCGCGACACCGCATTTGCGGGATTCCTGTTTTCCGACATGACGGGCCACTGCCTGAATGAGCCACACAAAGATGCAGCATGCGACGTGCCAAAACATCGGCGGCGGTTCCACAAAGTACAAAACCTCAAACGGCCCCCCGTCCATTTCACCCGGATATGCAAATAAGGGTAATCCCCCCTATCGTTCACTATTTTGAATTCATTCAATATAAACGTATCTTGTTGACGACATACATTTAAATGGAAAACGGACACCGCGCACATGCCAGCAGACTTGCCGACCGCTCTCAGCCTGTCGAACGACTATGCGCTCGGCTGCGCCGACCCCGTCAGCGTGACGGAGTGCGCGCTTGGACGCGCCGCCAGCGTCCCGGAAGCGTTCATCGTCCTGACCCCGGAACGCGCACGCGCTGAAGCCGCGCAATCGGCCGCGCGCTGGAAAAGCGGCGCGCCTTTGAGTCCGCTGGACGGCGTGCCGGTCGCATGGAAAGACCTGTTCGATGTCGCGGGCACTGTCACCACGGCCGCGTCGGCGGTCTACGCGAAGCACGTCGCCACGCACACCGACTCTCGGCTCGTCGCCCACGCCGCCCGCGCCGGCATGATCTGCATCGGCAAAACCAACCTCTCCGAGTTCGCCTATTCCGGCCTCGGCCTCAACCCGCACTTCGGCACGCCGGTGAACCGCGCGCTCGACGGCGGCGCGCGCGTGCCGGGCGGCTCGTCGTCAGGCGCGGCGATTGCGGTCGCGGCCGGGGTCGTGCCGCTTGCCATCGGCACCGACACCGGCGGCTCGGTGCGCGTGCCCGCCGCCTTCAACGGCATCGTCGGCTATCGCGCGAGCACCGCGCGCTATCCGAAAGACGGCACCTTCGCACTGTCCCGCACGCTCGACACAACAGGGCCGCTGGCCCGCACCGTCGCCGACTGCATCGCGTTCGACTCGGCGGTACGCGGCATCACCACGCCCGCGCCAATCAGGCCGGCGTCGCTCAAAGGCCAGCGCTTCGTGATCGACCCTACGTTCAGCGAACGACACGCGGTCAGCCCGCCGGTGCTCGGGCAACTCCACGCGGTCGTCGAACGTCTGCGCGACGCGGGCGCGCAAGTCGACGCGCGCCGCTTCGCGACGCTCGACCAGTTGCACGAACTGATCCGCATGCACGGTTGGCTCGGCGGTCTCGAAGCCTTCAATGTGCATCGCGCGTTGCTCGATTCGCCCGACGCCGAACGCATCGATCAACGCGTGCGCACGCGTCTCGAAGCGAGCCGGGTCGTGCCCGCCGAGCGCCGGGCGTTCCTGCGCGAGCAACGTCTCGCGATGATCGCGTCGTTTCGCGACGAACTCGCCGACACCACCCTGATCGCTCCCACCGTGCCGCACGTCGCTCCGTTGCGCGCACCGCTCGAAGCCGATCCCGAACTGTTCGCGCGCGTCAATCTGCAAACCCTGTCGATGACGATGCCCGGCAGTTTTCTCGACACGCCCACCGTCGCGCTACCCTCCGGCACCGACGCCGACGGCCTGCCCACCAGCGTGCAACTGATGCGCGCGCAAAACGACGACGACGCGTTGCTGCGCATCGCGCTGTCGGTGCAACACCACGCAAGCTGCAGTTCTGAAATCTGAAACAAGGAGGAAGTACAGATGGCCAAGGAAATCCTGATCACCTTCGGTATCGATGTCGACGCGGTGGCCGGCTGGCTCGGTTCGTATGGCGGCGAAGACTCGCCGGACGACATCTCGCGGGGCCTGTTCGCGGGCGAGGTCGGCTCGATGCGTCTCCTCAAGCTGTTCGAACGCGAAAAACTCAAAACAACCTGGTTCATTCCGGGTCATTCAATCGAGACCTTTCCCGAGCAGATGAAAGCGGTCGCGGACGCGGGCCACGAAATCGGCATTCACGGCTATAGCCACGAAAACCCGATTGCAATGACGCCCGAGCAGGAAGAAGCCGTGCTCGACCGCAGCATCGAACTCGTCACGCAACTGTCGGGCCGCCGCCCGACCGGCTATGTCGCGCCGTGGTGGGAATTCAGCAACGTGTCGAACGAACTGCTCGTGAAAAAGGGCATCAAGTACGATCACAGTCTGATGCACAACGACTTCCATCCGTACTACGTGCGGGTCGGCGATAGCTGGACCAGGATCGACTACAGCAAGCACCCCGATACGTGGATGAAGCCGCTGGTACGGGGCGCGGAAACCGATCTCGTCGAAATTCCGGCCAACTGGTATCTCGACGATCTGCCGCCGATGATGTTCATCAAGAAAGCGCCGAACAGCCACGGTTTCGTGAATCCGCGCGAAATCGAAACGATGTGGCGCGACCAGTTCGACTGGGTGTATCGCGAGCACGACTACGCGGTGTTCCCGATCACGATCCATCCCGACGTATCCGGCCGTCCGCAAGTGCTGCTGATGCTCGAACGTCTGATCGCGCATTTCAAGTCGCACGACGGAGTTCGCTTTTGCACCTGCGATGAAATCGCCGACGACTTCCTGCGCCGCCAGCCACGCGTCAAACCAACCTGAACCCGGCGCGATTCAAAGCGCTATGTGTAGCGTCCTTATCGGAGCATTGAGATGAAAGAAAGTGCCTTGACCCGCGCCGGCTTCAGGCTCGAAAAGATCCTCCCGGTCGACGTGAAGCGCGCCACCGTGGTCGCGTTTTTCGCGTGGGTGTTCGCGGTGTACGACTTCATTCTGTTCGGCACGCTGCTGCCGGAAATCGGCAAGCACTACAACTGGGACGCAGCGACCCAGGCCGAGATCGCGACCTTCGTGGCGATCGGCACGGCGATCATCGCGTTCGGCATTGGCCCCCTGCTCGACCGCGTGGGACGAAAGGCCGCGTTGTTGTGGACCGTCGCGGGCGCGGCGCTGTGCTCGGGTCTCACTGTTCTCGGCGGTGCGATGGGCCAGTGGCCGCTGGTGCTGATCCGTTCGCTGTCGGGCCTCGGATACGCCGAGGAAACCGTCAACGCGACCTATCTGAACGAACTGTACTCGGCCGCCGACGACCCGCGCCTGAACCGCAACAAAGGCTTTATCTACAGTCTCGTGCAGGGCGGGTGGCCGATCGGCGCGCTGATCGCCTCGGGTCTGACCGCGCTGCTGCTGCCGCGCATCGGCTGGCAAGGCTGCTTTATCTTCGCGACGTTCCCCGCCATCGTCATCTTCTTCATGACGCGACGCCTGAAGGAAAGCCCGCAATTCCTGCTGCACAAACGCATCAAGCAACTGCGCGAAGAAGGTCAGGACCAGGACGCGCGCTCGCTCGCCAGCGAACATCGGGTCGACTACGAACAACACAGCCGCGCGGGCCTGCGCGAAGCGTTTCGCGGCGACGCGCTGCGCGCGACGCTAGTGCTCGGCGGCGGCATCCTGCTGAACTGGTCGGCGATTCAGGTATTCAGCGTGCTCGGCACTACCGTGCTGACGCGCGTGCATAACGTGTCGTTCGAAAACTCGCTGCTGATTCTCGTCCTCTCGAACGTGATCGGCTATTGCGGCTATCTGAGCCACGGCTGGATCGGCGACAAGATCGGCCGACGCAACACGCTCGCAATCGGCTGGATGTGCGGTGGCCTCGCATTCGCCGGGATGTTGATGGGTCCGAGCAGCTATGCGGTGGTGGTCGCGCTGTACAGCCTGGGTCTGTTCTTTCTGATCGGGCCGTATTCGGCGGCGCTGTTTTTTATCGGCGAAAGCTATCCCACTGCGATTCGCGGTACAGGTAGCTCGATCGTTCACGCGATGGGTCCGGTCGGCGCCATCCTCGCGGGTGTCGGTGTGACCTCGATGCTGAATCACGGCGTGGACTGGTTGCATGCGGCGCTGTGGTTCGGTGCGCTGCCCTGCTTCCTGTCCGGCCTGTTGATCTTCTTCGCGAAACACGTCAACCCGGAACGTATTCATTAATTTATCGCCCTTATCGAGCAGACAAGTCATGAGCGAATCACAACGCACTAAAGTCGCGCTGATCACCGGCGCGGCGAGCGGCATCGGCCAGGCGCTCGCGCTTGCGTATGCGCAAATCGGCGTCGCGGTTGTCGGAGGATACTTTTCGGGCGATCCGCACGACCCACGCGACACCGAATGTCTTGTTTCCGAAGCGGGCGGCCTGTGCGTGATGCATCCCGTCGACGTGAGATCCGCCGACCAGGTCGACGCGTTCGCTGCCGTCGCACTGGAACGCTTCGGACGGGTCGACTTCGCCATCGCGAATGCCGGCCTGCTGCGTGCCGCGCCGCTCACCGAGATGCGCGACGAGCAATGGTTCGAGATGATCGATGTCGATCTGTCCGGCGTGATGCGCACCTTCCGCGCCGCCAGCCGGCATATGTCGGAAGGTGGCGCGATGGTCGCGGTGTCGTCGATTGCGGGCGGCGTGTATGGCTGGGAAAATCATACGCACTACTCCGCAGCGAAAGCGGGCGTGCCCGGGTTGTGTCGCGCGGTTGCGATGGAACTCGCGCCGCGAAAGATTCGCTGCAACGCAGTGATTCCCGGCCTGATCGAAACACCGCAATCGCTCGACGCGGTCAACTCGCTCGGCCCGCAAGGCCTGCTCGAAGCGGCGCGCGGCATTCCGCTGCAACGGGTCGGACGCCCTTCCGAAATCGCCACGCTAATCCGTTTTCTGACCAGCGAGGACGCGTCGTATATCACCGGCCAGGCGATCATCGCGGACGGTGGCTTGACGGTCCGCTGGCCCGGTTGAGTCGCACATCCAGTCAAGGAGAGTCGAACCATGAGCGACACATTTTCACTCGACGGCCGCCGTGCCGTCGTCACGGGCGCGGCGAGCGGCATTGGCGCGGCGATTGCACGGGCGTATGCGTCGACGGGCGCGCGGCTCGTACTGGCGGACCGCGATGTTACACGTCTCGAACAGCAGGCCGACGCCTGCCGCAAGCTGGGCGCAACGGTGCATACCGTGCAAGCCGATGTCGGCGTCGAAGCGGACGCGAATCGTATCGTGGATACCTGCATCGAGGCGCTCGGCGGCATCGATATTCTGGTCAACAACGCGGGCATGCTGACCCAGGCGCGTTGCGTCGATCTCACCACCGACATGTGGGACGAGATGATGCGCGTCGATCTGCGCAGCGTGTTTTTGTGTACGCGTCGCGCGCTAACCTCGATGATCGCGCAACGCTGGGGCCGCATAATCAACGTCGCGTCGCAACTCGGGATCAAAGGTGGCGCGGAATTATCCCACTACTCCGCGGCGAAGGCGGGCGTGATCGGCTTCACCAAATCGCTCGCGCTCGAAGTCGCGCCCGACAACGTGCTGGTCAACGCCATCGCGCCGGGTCCGATCGAAACCGCGCTGGTCGATGGGATCAGCACTGCGTGGAAAACGGCGAAGTCGGCGGAGTTGCCGTTGCGGCGTTTTGGTCGCGCCGAAGAAGTTGCTCCTGCTGCTGTGCTGCTTGCTTCGGACCCTGGCGGGAATCTGTTCGTCGGCCAGACGCTAGGCCCGAATTCCGGCGATGTGATGCCCTGAGCGGCGTTCGCTAACAACCCCTGGACAAGCACCATGTGCGGAATGTGTGGCCTGCTCGGCGGCGGCAATCACTGGTCGAATACGACGGCGCCCGCCTCTTCAACTGCGGGCTCGGGTACTGGCGGCAGCTCCAATGCGCGACGCCAGCGACTGTTGCAGGCCTCGTTGGCCAATCGGATTCTGGTGCCGCTGCGGCTGCGTCTCGACGACTTTCACGGGCGATCGTTCGTGCTGTCTTCACCGACCGGTGCGAGCGAATTAGTCGGTGATTTCGCGCAGGTGTGGAAAGCGGCAGAGCGTATGCTCGGCCGTCCGCTCGATCCGCTGACCATGTTCGCTGAAGCATGATCGCCGCCACTTTGGATCAGGAGCCCGCATGAGCCTCGCCTACGACATTATTCCGGTCACGCTCGTGACCGGCTTTCTGGGCAGCGGCAAATCCACCTTGCTCGCCGACGTGCTGACCGGCGAAGCCGCGCGCGACACCGCCGTGCTCGTCAACGAATTCGGCGAGGTCGGACTGGATCATCTGCTGATGGGCGAGGTGGATGCGCAAACCGTGCTGCTCGAGAACGGTTGCGTGTGCTGCTCGATACGCGGCGAACTGAAGGACGCGCTGGCCGCACTGTTTTCGAAGCGCGCGCGGGGGGACGTGCCCGCATTTTCGCGCGTGGTGATCGAAACCACCGGTCTCGCGACGCCCGCGCCGATTATCGCGACTCTGCTCGCCGATCCGGTGATACGCAGTCACTATGCGTTGAACGTGACCGTTACCGTCGTCGATGCGGTGAATGCCGAGCTGCAACGCGAGCGCTATCCCGAGTGGCTCGCGCAAATTAGTGCGACGGATCGTATCGTGATCAGCAAGGCCGATCTGGTGGGCGCGCAGCAGGTCGACGCATTGCGCACTGCGTTGGCTGCGTTGAATCCGTTGGCGGAAATCGTTACGCGCGCGTCTTCTGCGTTAAGAGATTTGCTGTTCATACCAGCGCGTTTTGTACCCGATGCTGTTCAGAGCATGAATAAGATCGGGGCGGGTACGCTGCGTCTTGGTGAAGGTGGCGGCACACGTCTTTCGCATCGCGCGGAAACGCGACCGCAACCACACACGCAACCTCAAACCCTTAGCAACGCCATCACCTCTACCTGTCTCACCATCGACACCCCCATCGACTGGCAGGTCTTCACCCTCTGGTTCACCCTGCTGCTGAACCGCCACGGTGATAAGATTTTGCGCGTGAAAGGACTGCTCTCGCTCGAAGGCTCGGACCGACCGACCGTGTTGCACGCGGTACAGCATCTGGTTCATCCCGTTCTGCATCTCGACGCGTGGCCCGACGAGCCGCAAGGATCACGCGCCTCGCGGCTCGTATTCATCACAGAAGGCATCGACGCTCATGCAATCGAAAACTCGTACCAGCGCTTTTGCGCCGCGCTCGAACAAGCGGCCTGATGCTGCGCGCTCCACCTTCACGTTTTAAGAACCTGTTCAACCCAACCCGTGCGCACCTCTCCCGAAGCACCCGCTGTCCATCGCGGCAAGATTGAACTGCGCGTGCTCGGCACGTCGGTGACCTTGCAGGACCATATCCGCGAGCAGGCGGAACAGGACCTCGGCATCAAGCTGCGTTTCATCGTCGAAGATGGCTCGGCTGTGCAACGCAACGGCGTGATGCATCCGCAAAGCTACGATCTGTACGACCAGTGGTTTCACAGCATCGATTGCCTGTGGCCCGCGCACGCGCTGCAACCCATCGACCTCACGCGCATCACGCGCTGGGACGAGATCAACTCGCTGCCGCGCGCCGGACGGCTCGGCAAACGCGTGTGCACCGGCGCGGGCTCGGTGCCGGTTGACCGCCTTTACGTGCAGCCGGACAACTCACTCGGCCGCCAGTCCAGTGAGCGCATCAGCATGCTGCCGCTCACGCATAACGCGGACAGCTTCGTCTATCTCGACGACACGCTGCCCGCCGCGCTGATCGAGCGCGGCGAAAGCTGGTCGTGGCTGCTCGCGCCCGAACTCGCCGGACGCGTCGCATTACAGGCCGACGCCGCGATCGGCGCCATCGACGCCGCGCTCGCCGTCGAAGCAAGCGGCTTGATGCAGTTCGCGGACATCGGAAATCTGAGCATCGAAGAAATCGATGCGTTGATCGCCACCCTGATCGACTACAAACGACGCGGCCATTTCGCGGGCTTCTGGTCAAGCTTCGCCGAAGCCGCACAACTGATGATCTCCAACAAGGTGGCGATCCAGAGCATCTGGTCGCCCGCTACCGTCGAACTGGAAAAGGCCGGGCTAAAGTTCAGGCTTGCGAGTCCGCGCGAAGGCTATCGCGCGTGGTTCGGAGGCCTGTCTCTATCACGCGCGACCAGCGGCCGCGTGCTCGACGCCGCCTACGCCTATCTGAACTGGTGGCTCGATGGCTGGGCCGGTGCGACGATGGCGCGGCAAGGCTTCTACATCGCCAACCATGAACGTTCGCGTGACTACATGAGCGACGCCGAGTGGGCTTACTGGTACGATGGCAAGGCTGCGGCGGACGCGTTACCGGGCCCCATCGGCGAGCCTCTGGTGGCCGCCGGTCAGCGCCGCGACGGCGGCAGCTACGTGGCGCGCATGGGCCGCATCGCGGTATGGGACTCGGTGATGGACGAGCATAATTATCTGGTGCGCCGCTGGGCCGAATTCAGGCGCGCGTGACGGCGTACTCTATCCAACGATGACAAGACGTGCAGGGCCAACCGCAGCGCCGAGTGCTTCCGCGAACAAAGCGGCGACCCGCGAGACCGCTGAATCCAATAGCGAGATTATCGCTGTCGAAGGCGAGACGCGCCTGCGTTATCGGCTGATTCACGATCAGTTGAAGAACGCGATTTTGCGTGGGCGGATCGCGGCCGGACTCGTACTGCTCGAAGGGCCGGTTGCGCGGATCTTTGGCACGAGTCGAGTGCCGGTCAGAAAGGCGTTCGAGTTGCTGCACGAAGGTGGACTGTTGCGCACGTTCGAGGGGCGTGGCTATCTGGTGGCCGGACCCCATGGACCGGACGGCCCCGATCCACAGCCACTGCGCGTGCCGCTCTCTGAAGCGGCGCTCGGCTTCGACGAAGCGCCTGCGCCACTCGCCCTGCCCTCTATCAGCGAACGCATTTATCACGATCTCGAAGCCACGGTGTCGATCGGGATTGTGTTCGGCCATTTTCGTATCGACGAATCCGAGGCCGCCGAGACTTTCGGCGTGAGTCGCGGCGCGGTTCGCGAAGCACTGAGCCGTTTGCGCGATCTCGGCCTGGTCGAGAAATCGGCTTACTCGCACTGGATGTGCGGACCGCTGACCGCGCGCGCCGTGCGACACGATTATGAATTGCGCTCGCTGCTGGAACCGGCCGCGTTGGCAGCAAGCGCGCCGCTGCTGTCGCGCGACACCTTGAACGCGGCGCTCAGGGAAGTGGAGCACGCAATTGCTAACCCCGAGCGCGTAGATTCGGAGGCATTGCAGCGGCTTGAAAACAGCCTGCATGTCGACTGCCTGCGTTGTGCGCCGAACAAGAAGCTGCTTGAGACGATCGGGCACGCGCATATGCCGCTGACCGTAAATTACGCGTTCTATAACGCGTTCGATCTGCATCCCGATACGGCGACGTTGATCGAACATCGCACCGTGCTAAGGCACTTGCTGGACGGCGATGCGAATGCAGCGGCGGACGCGTTGCGCATTCATCTGCAAGCAGGACAGAAGCGCACGCTGCAACGTCTGAAGGTGCTCGCCGTGTTGCCGGAACCCGATCTACCAGGCTTCATGCAGCGGATCGCGTAGCGCTTCAAGGCGCCCACGAGATGGCTCTGTCACATTGGTGAGGTAGTCACGTATGATTGCGCGATGAAGAAGACAAAATCGCTTTATCACGGTCACCGGTTCCCGGCGACGGTCATCAGCCACGCGGTACGCGTGGTACTTCCGGTTCCAGCTCAGCCTGCGTGATATTGAGGATCTATTGTTCGAGCGCGGTGCCATTGTCAGTTACGAGACGATCCGCCGCTGGTGCGACAAATTCGGCTCGGGCTTCGCACATCGGGTCAAGGCTGCTCGCCGCAAACCTGGCAGCACATGGCATCTTGACGAAGTTTTCGTGACGTTACGCGGTGAGCCCTACCTTCTCTGGCGGGCAGTCGACCAGCATGGTGCCGAACTCGACATTCTGCTGCAGACACGTCGTGATAAGGCTGCAGCAAAGCGCTTCTTCAAACGCGTGCTGGCCGCCTGTCCCGACGCACCGCGAAGATTGTCACCCATCAGTTGCGCAGTTATCCGGCCGCGAAGGCGGAAATTCCCGAACTGGCAAACGTCAAACACGTCTTCGTCAAAGCCAGTGCACGGGCGAACAACCGTGTCGAAAATAGCCATCAACCCACGCGTGAGCGCGAGCGCCGGATGCGTGGCTTCCGCGATCCCGATCGCACGCAAGCATTCCTCTCGAGCTTCGGACCGATTCGCCAGCACTTCGCCCTCAAGCGACATTTACTGCGTGCATCACTCTATCGCAAACAGCTCGCCACACGCTTTGCCGCATGGCATCGCTTTACTGGGCTTGCCCAAGATCCGTCCGATTTCTGAATGAGCGGTGCGCTCTGTCAGCTACTGCGTCACCAATTCGGCAACATGACAGTGCCGGGCTACGCGCTGCTGCCTCAATGACGTCGCGGTACAGCTTCAGCAATTCCGTTTTGCTCATTCGCACGCGTGTCAATTGCACTCAGCGAACGTAGCGGCGCCAGCGGAGCAGCGCAATCAGCGCCACATCAGCACAGGCCACGCTGCCTCAACGGCGTGCCGCAATAGCGCGGGATCAGGATTGACGGCCCGCGCGCGCTCCACTTTGCTCAACAGCGGCAGATCGTTGCGTGAATCCGAATAGAAGCTGGAACCCGCGAAGCTCTCCTGATGATCGCGCATCCAGTCTTCGAGGCGCACAACTTTGCCTTCGCGGTAGGTTAACACGCCCCGCGTCTGACCGGTGTAACAACCATCGAAGATATCCAGGTCAATGGCGAGCACGTCCGCAATGCCGAGCCGCGCCGCAATGGGGCGCGCCAGATGATCGCCGGACGCTGAAATGACCAGCACCCGGTCATTTGCCTTCCGGTGCTGTTCGACGGCCTCGCGCGCGTCGTCATAAATCAGCGGTTCGATGACTTCATCAATGAACCTCTCGACCAGCGGCGCGACTTCGCTTCGTCTGCGTCCTTTCATCGGCGCGAGGCTGAAGGTCATGTAATCTTCCATCGCCAGCCGGCCTTCGCTATACGCATTCATCAATGCATCGTTCTCGCGCATGAACGCTTCAGGATCGACCCATCCAAGCAAACCCATCCGACTGCTCCAGAGACTCGCGCAGTCGCCGTTGATGAGTGTTTCGTCGAGATCGAAAATTGCCAACGCCATTGCCTGCTTCCTTTCCGCTAAAGAGGGGCGCCTGAACTCAGGCGCCCGTTGGTTAAACACGTTACTGAACCCGGAGGGCGGTCAGGTAGTAATAGGACCCATAGGCTGTACCGGAGCTTTGACCGCTCCCGCCGATTCGAACAGCGCTTCGACGCGTGCCGATTCCGCGGTGGACGGCTTGATCGCATAGGCACACGCGACAAACACCACGAGATTGGCGAACAGGCCGACGATGCCGCTCGTCAGCGAACCGAGCCAGGGAATGTCGTCCGGATAGAGGCTGGTGAGGACAATTGCAATAACGATGCCCACCAGCATGCCGGCAATCGCACCTTGCTTGTTGCCGCGACTCATGAAGATGCCAAAGAAAAGCGGCACCGCGAGCTGGATGATCCCCTGATACGAAATCTGCGCAAGCAACTGCAGCCGGCTGTAGTTGAAGGTCAGATAAGCAAGCACCGCAGCCGCGACGATGAACACGATCATGCCGGTTTTAGCGAGCACCGTCAGCTGACGATCGGTGCGCGGCCGGTTCCACGTGGCAAGATCGTTCGCAAACTGGGTGCCGCACACCTGAACGCAGCCATCCACGTGGCCGATGCTCGCCGCCAGCACGATGACAATCGAGATCGCAAGCAGCCACGGACCGCCGATGTCGGAGAGTGCTACGAACCAGCCATGCTGGGGATTTGCCGCCACGTTCGGATCATGGCTCACTGCTGCCGCGAACAGCATCAGGATGCCGTAAAAGCCTCCCACCAGCAGCATAGTCAGCAGTGTGCCTTTCTTCACGGCCCGCACGCCGCTTGCCGTGTAGATGCGCTGGAAGCTCATGGGCCAGCACATCGAACCGATTACACCGGTGAAAATCAGACTGAACATGTACCACGGACCATACGTGGAGTGCATTGCACCCGGGATGATCAGCATTTTTTCCGGTAACTGCGACAGGTTCGAAAAGGAGGCATGCGCGCCCAGCAGCAGAAACACGCACAGCGCCGCACACAATACATAGGCGATCAGGCCCTGGTACATGTCGGTCATGATCAGCCCGCGCATCCCCATGCTCACCGTCCAGTACTGACGGATCAGGACCACGGCGACGCCTGCAATCAGGCACGTCGTGACGCCCCATTGGCCGAAGCTTGCGAACTGGAACAGCGTAGCCAGCGCCTGAATGCCCATCACGACCCACGGAAACACCGAGATGATGCCGATGATCGAAGCGATCCGTTTGACCGCCGGGCTGTTGTAGCGCATACCCAGCAGATCGGGCTGCGTCGTCAGGTTGAATCGGCGCCCCCACGTCCATGCGCGATTCGCCATCAGGTACATCGCGGTTACGCCGAGCGTGGAGTACACCATGCCGTAAAAGCCGAGCACGCCGCCAACCGACAACGCGAAGAACGCGGTGAACGTCGAACCCGGCCACCAGGAATTGGTGTAGCTCATGGCGACAAACCACGGTCCATAGGAGCGGCCACCGACGGCGTAATCCGAGAAGCTGGTGCTCTTGCGATTCGTCGCGTAAAGCACTGCGATCATCATGGCAAGAAAGAGGCCGATCATCCCGAAGGTCACGTAGAGATCGCTACCGGTAGCAGACTTGATCATTTCGCTTCTCCCTCTTCGGGTAATTCACCATTGATGCTTTCGACGACGTAGAGCGCCCAGACGCCGAGCCCTGCCAGAACGGCGTTACTCATCCAGTAGAAGATCGGCAATGGAATTCCGGCGATCAGCGTTTGCTCACCGCTCACGCTGAGATAAAACGGCGGAAACAGCGCCATCGCCAGCAAGAGGAGAAAATACAACCCAAATACGACCGAGCGGACGGGTCGAGGAAAGGTACCGCTATCTGCCTTCATGGATTCCACCTCCATATGCACATTAATTTGGATGCCTTATCATTCATGATTTTCCGATTCCGTGAATTCAAAGTTCGATCGAGGAATGCAACCTAACGGCTAACTAACGTCTGATTTACGGCAAACCGATTCATCTTGCGACCGCATTTCCAGCTCAGACCTGCCTCAGCCAGGTTTCCCAGCGAGGATCGTGCATGATCGAGCGGGCGCGCATGTGCTTCCAGGCGCCGTATTTGTAGAAATCGAAGTCGATCCTTGAGACCGCGCGCTGAACCATGGCCCACGTGGACCACTTAAGGTCTGCCAGCGCCTTGTTGATTGTGACGCGCGCTACCGTCTTCGCGCTCACCTCACCGAAGTAGTCCTCGATCAACGCGAGTTCCATTTCAGGCGTAAAGAACATTTCGCCGAACCATAGTCCCACTTCATAGTGTGGATCGTTGTTCGACGCATACTCAAAGTCGACAAGCCGGATTGCCCGTTCGTCGTTCAACATGAAGTTCCCGGCGAGCGTGTCGTTCATGCACGGCCTCAGATCCATGCCTGAAGCGGACAGCGCCGCGCGAGCGCGCTCATACTGCTTGCAGAGCCATGCATGATCCGGCGGCGTCATGCCGTTCAAGGTACTGACCTGACTCTGGTGTTCGTCGATCATGTCGAACACTGTCTTTGTCTGACTGAGTAGCGGCTGCGTGTTGAATGCCTTAAGCGCATGCAACGCGTTATGGCGTACATCGCGGTCCAGAAAGTCCCGGTTGGACGACGCTCGCCAGCCCTCCATGAATTCAAACACCTCGACGCCCAGCTCTTCAATGAAGGCAAAGACCGGCGCGCCATAGCCAGTTTGCGCGGCCTTCACGCTGGCGTCATGAGCGGTCCGGCGATCGATGAACATCTCGGTCCCTCGGCCCGGCACCTTGAAGAAATATGCGGTAGGTTCCCCGTCCACGCGCACTTTCCAGTTCGTGTTGGAAATTCCGCCACCCACCGGTGCGTAGTCGATCTTCATGCCCCGCCAAGCGTCGATAGCGTGAATCGCCGCCTCGATCTGTTGTTCCTGCGCGTTGTCCGCTTCGCCCAGCCTCTTCATGCCGCAACCCCTCGCAGTTGACGCAGCCAGCCTTCGAAGCGCGGGTCTTGCACGCTTTGGCGGCAACGCAAATAGGTCCATTGTCCCAACTTCGTAAATTCGAGCGGGCGCGCTGACGTGGCGCCCGACCAGCTCGCCGACAGGGTCCAAAGCCAGTCATCGACGAGCGCATACAGGCGGCAGCGCGCGTAATCGCGTTCCTCGCAGTGCCCGGCCCACGCGGCGATACCTGCGCGCCAGTCTTCCTCGAACGGGTACAACTCATTTAACGTGACCGCCACGTCGTACCAGGGATCGAAACAGCCGCCGCGATCGAAATCGATCAGCTTCATCTGCCCATCCGCGTCGATCATCACGTTGCTAGCGGCGCCGTCGCCATGAACCGGCACGCTGTCGGTTTGTGCAGCGTGCAGTGTCTCGCACGCCTGGTCCACGCACTCGTCGATCCATGGCGCCCCGGACGGAAGCGCAACTTCGGCCTGCCGGCACAGATTACGCAAGAGCCGCAACTCGCCGGTGAGCGAACGCGAGAAGTCCGGCTTTGGCCCTTGATGAACCGCTTTCTTCAGCGCCCACAAAGCCGGCAAACGTTGCGGCGGCATCAGATCGTCGACCCGTGCCCAGCGCCATCCGGACGCCGGCAGTGCGTCAAACAGCAGCACGCCGCGCGTGACATCGACCACCCGGACACGCGGCGCAACACCGGTCTCTGCTGCGCACCGGCTCGCATCTGCGCTCTTGCGAACGTCGATCAGCGGTCGCACATCTTCGTGCAGCACTTTTGCGTAGTATTCGTTGTGACCCACGTGAACCCGAAAGCCGGCCCATTCCGTGGCGAGCCGCATCGGCGATGCAACGCCAGCCACGCCATCGTCAAGCGTCGGCGCACCATCAAAGTCTCCTTCGCGGAGCGCCTCGAGCAGTCGATTTGACTCGGCAGTGTTGGTGTCCACAAACGAATCCTTAACTGAGGTCAGCGGGTTGAGTACAGAGCCGGTAAAGCACTGCGGTCAGCAGCCGCAAGCCGTGATGCAAATCCCGCTCCGATGTGTATTCCGCCTCGTTGTGCGAGAGCCCGTTCTCGCTCGGTACAAAGACGAGGCAGGTGGGATGAACCCGGCTCATACTGATTGCGTCATGACCTGCAACGGTCACGCTATTCGCTACAGGCAGCCCGAGTAGCACGCTCGTTTCGTAAGCGAGATCGGAGAGACCCTTATGCAGCTGAAGCGGTGAGCGCAACTGTTTGTCCTCCACTTCGAAGTGCGTCCCGGTGGCGGCGGCAATTCGCCGGAGCGTCTGATCGAAGCGTTCAGCCGCATCCTGAAGCAATTCAACGGACCGCGAGCGAAATTCGATCAGCAACGTTGCTCGCGACGGCACCACGTTCGGCGAGTTCGGGTAAATGTCCATACGCCCGACCGAGCTATGCATTTGCAGTCCATGCCGTTGCGCCTCGGCATGGACGGCGACGATTGCATGGGCGGCGGCAAGCAGTGCATCGCGCCGTTGCGCCATCGGCGTCGGACCGGTGTGATTCTGCTCGCCATCGAACCGCACACGCCACTTCAGCGCCGCCCACGTTTCGCGGACCACACCGATCGCCATTCCCGCGGATTCGAGTGTCGATGCCTGTTCCACGTGCGTTTCCAGATAGGCGGCCACGCGGATGTCCGGCGCCCAGTCGCCGCGGTAACCAATTTCCTGGAGCGCCGCGCGCAACGAAATGCCCAGTTCGTCGCGGCACTCAAGCGCAGCCTCAAGCGGCATCGCCCCTGTAAATACGCTGCTGCCGGTGAGGCTTGGCTGGAAGCGCGCGCCTTCCTCATTGGTCCAATCCACCACACACAGATTACGTACAGGTCCTTCGCCGCGTGCCCTCAAATGGCGCGCAACGCTCGCCGCCGCAACTGCTGCGGTCACGACACCGTAGACCCCGTCGAAGCGCCCCGCGTTCGGCTGGCTATCGAGGTGCGATCCGGACACGACGTAGGGCGCTTCTGGATCGAAGGTTAACAGGCCAAAAATATTGCCAACTGGGTCGACGTGTACATCGAATCCCCGCTCGGTCAGCCAGAGACGGAACAAATCGCGCACGCGGCCGTCTTCGACGGACGCCGCGAGGCGATGCAGGCCGCCAGCCGGCGTTGCGCCGATTGACGAGGTCCGCGCGAAGAGCGAGGTGAACTCGGCGAAATCCTCTTCGCTAGGCGCGGCCAGTTCAGGGGTGAAGTACGTCGACTCGGTCATGTTCCATCCGGGCAGCAAAATCGTTCGATAGGGCGCGATTGGTGACGAGCGTGGAAATCGCGCTAAAGGGCAGTGTATTGACGAAAGTTCGGTGACCGAATTTTCCATCGTCCGCGAGGATCACGCTGCGCACGCAATGTCTTACAAGCGTGCGGCGCAGCAAGGCTTCCGATTCTTCATAGTCCATCAGACCGAGCTCCAGATCGATTCCGCCGATGCCCATGAAGGCAATGTCGTAATGAAACTGGCGGGCAAATTGGAGCGTATGCGGCCCGATCAGTGCGTTGTCGTTGCGGCGCAGATCTCCGGGCGTGACCACCACGTCGTTGTCACTGTGATGCGCGATAAGCTGGGCGATATCGAGCGAATTGGTGACGACCCGCAGTTTGCTGAACTCGGTGAGCCGTTGCGCGAGCGCAAGCGTAGTGGTGCCGGTATCGAGAAATACCGCCATGCCGTCCTGTACGAGCTGCGTTGCGCAGGCGGCAAGCGCCACTTTCGCCTGCGTCTTGATGCGATTGCGAACCTGAAGCGGCTGCTCTTCGTTGAGACGGGGAAGGATCGCGCCACCGTGCACGCGGCGCAATTTCCCGAGGCCCTCGAGAAACTTGAAATCGCGGCGGATGGTTTCTTCGGAGACGCCAAAAGAGTTCGCGAGATCGATGGACTTGACGCGCTGCTGCTGGCTCAGAAGCCGCATAATTTCGTCGAGCCGGGGTTGATTGAGCATACGGTCAGGACTCCTCGGCACGGTGTGTGCCGATGGCGATCTGCGGCAGACGGTCGTCCCATGGCAACAGGGCCTCGAAGGCTGCGCAGAATTGCAGGACGTCCGCGTCTGCAAAGCGCGGCCCGATCACTTGCATGCCAATTGGCAACCCACCCTCGCTCCAGCCGCACGGGATGCTCGCGGCCGGATTGCCCGAGAGGTTGAACGGGTACGTAAACGGTGTCCAGCGTGCCCACGGCACGCCGCTGTCGTCCGCATCGGGGGCGTCCTCGGGGCCCGTCTTTTCGGCAGCGAACGGCAGGATAGGAAGTGTCGGCGTAATCAGTAGGTCGTAGCGCGCAAATAGCGCATGCACCTGATTCGCGAAGGCCGCGCGTTGTTGCACGGCGCTCAGATAGCTCGCGAGCGTGCAATCGCGGGAGCGCTCAATGAGCGCCGCAAACCCGGGATCGAGATGATCCAGCTTGTCCCTAAGCGATTTTCCATAGACATTGCCGCGGCCGCCAACCCATAAGGTTTCGAATACGGCCAGCGGGTCTTGCCACGCCAGCACCTTGCGTTCAATGGTGACCGGAAGCGCATCGGCGATCAGATTGACGGCATCGTCGACCGCTTTTGCGATCGCCGCATCGACGCTCACGTCAAACAGGGTCGGGCAATAGGCGATCCGAAGCGGCTGCAACGGCCGGTCACAACGCGCTAGAAACGATTCGGTAGGGGCGGGTAGAGCCTGATGATCGCGCGGATCCGGTCCCGAGAGAATATCGAACAGCAGCGCACTATCGCGCACCGTACGCGTGATGGGGCCAGCGTGGCTGAGCATTTCGGTGGCGGACCACGGCCATGTGGGGATGCGCCCCAGCGTCCCCTTCAACGCGAATACACCGCAAAAAGAACCGGGGATGCGCACCGAGCCGCCACCGTCGGAACCCAGCGTGGCGGGCACCATGCGGGCGGCAACCGCGATTGCCGACCCTGAACTGGAGCCACCGCTCGTCAGTTGCGGATTCCAGGGGTTGCGGCCATGCCCGAACACGCGCGAATAGCTGGCACCGGTCCAGCCGAATTCGGTGGTGGCGGTCTTGCCGATGATGATCGCGCCCGCCGCCTTCAGTCGCTCGATGATCGGCGCGTCTTCATCTGGAACGTAATCGAGCGAGGTGAGCGAGCCGCGCGTGGTGCGCAGGTTCGCGGTTGAAAAGAGATCCTTGACGCCGAACGGGATGCCGTGCAGCGGCCCACGTAAACCGCCGGCTGCGGCTTCGCGGGTCAAGCCTTCGGCGTTTGCGCGGGCCGCGTCCTGATACACGTCGCCGAATGCATTCAATGTGGGATTGAGGGTTTCAATCGCGTCGAGGCTCGCCTCCAGCAATTCAGCCGGCGTCAGCGTGTTGGCGCGAATCTGCTCGGCAGCATCGAGGACAGTTGGCACGGCACACGCATTCTTATGACTTGACATAGGAAAAATCGAGGTCCGTTTCGGTTGTGCAGTGCTGTCATTTCCACAAGACAAAAACACGTCGTCAAGTGAAAAATGTTGGTTTTGTTGCAATTGTGGATTTTTGAGTGAGCAACGCTGGGCGGCGGAATGACAAGGACGAACGTTTCCGGGAATGGAAAAGCTCGAGCAACGCCTTGGCTTGGGTAGAGATGGCCCCGCTTTGCCGCCAGACGACGCGACGTCCAAGGTGGGAATGAAGACGCTCAGATCGCGCCGGCTGATGCGGTTGCTTTCCAGAGACCATGGCCGATAAACCAGATCCGACAGGAGGGTGGCTTGCCCAGTGCCTTGTAGTGTGAAGCGCACGCTTCCAGGGGCGTGCGCAGGTTGCCAGATGGCGCGCAGGCATCGGGATGAAACCGCTTGACCTGCGCCTCGATGGATTGCTCGACCACATAGCTGTTGACCCGATCACGCCCTCGCTCTGTTGTGGAAAGAAAGTAGTGGTGGCGGACCGTCGGAATGCCCAACTCGGCCAGCGTGTCGCACAGTGCGCTCAGGTAGGTGCTCTTTCCACGGCCAGGCGGCCCAGTGAGCACGATGGCCGCCCCGGTGGCGGCCATCGCGTCTTGGACGAACTCCCGATGGAATGTCTCGTCGGGGACCTCGTAGCCCAAGGGGACCACGAAGTCCTCGGGCAAGGGCGTTGGTGGCGTTGACCGCAGGACGGTGCGGACCTGTTCCAGCGCGATCCAACCGTCCGAGGGCGGGAAGTTCTTCCGCGTCGCCCAGTTCAACGCTGCGCTCTTGAGAGTGGCAATGCCTTCCAGAGTGCCATGCCTGCGAAGTCGCGCATCGACCCCTTGCTCGAGCGTTTCGAACCCTTTGTCGCTGTGAAGAATTTGCCGCTGGCTGAAAAACGCCTCACAGTCTTGCTTGCCACCAAGTTCGGCGATGACCTCAGAACGCTTCGGCTCCGGGATCTTGGCGAACGAAATCTTGCCCGCCTCAAGGCAAGCTTCGATATTGGCATCCGGCCGGCGGTTGGTCGTCAACGTGAGCTCGCCAGCCGGGGGGGATCCAGTGCCTTAAAGGCGTCGAACCATTTGCGCAGCAACGACCGCGATCGCGCCGTCTTGCCAGTTTTTTCGAGCATCCAATCCCAGCAGAGCGGATGAGCGTCTGGGGCTGGCGTGAACTTGACCTGATGAAGGTCGAGCAGCCCGTCTGCACGCTCGACGACGATGTCATCTAGCCCCGTCGGCGCAACCGTCTCGTCGTCACATTCAAACTTCACTCGGGTGTAGCGAGACGGCGCGTCAAGCCAGTCGCACAGGACTCTGAGGCCCCGCCGCTTTTTTTTAGATGTAGCCAGCGGCAGTGATTGCGGTGTTCTTGATATTTTCGGACATGAATGAGCTCGCCTTCGGCCCCTCCATGATACTGGCCATTGAACAAGAAGCGCCGAGTGGCTATCGAATGATCGAAGGTGAACTACCCGCGGATCTTTGTCGAGGACCGCCGCGAAACAAACCTCGACAGCCAAAGCCCGAATGAGTGCAAGGGGTCGAAACTATGAGTTGGCAAATGCAGGAAGTGGCCGTGCGGCTGCGCGAAGCCGTTAACGTCGGCAATCCGCCATATTGCTGACGTCACAGTTAGCCCCGTCGAACGTCCGCAATGGCCGAATTGTGCACGTAACCCGGCCGTCAAATTCCGGACTCGTAGAGCCGTTCCAGCGGCAGGTTTCTCCGCTCGTTGAACGGACGGTTGTGGCCCGAGCCCAGATCGCCACTCTCCCGCCAATCGGATCACCGCTGGAAGTAGATAGCGATGAAGCCGGGATTCTGGTCCGTCGCGCCGCTCACAGGGATGCCCTCTTCAACCAGCACCGTTTGCTGCGCGGCATTGTGAAAAAGCTTCAGCCGGATGGTCTGCGGAACAGGTGACTGACTGCTGTCGAGATAGCCGGCGTCGGACAATAGCGACGCGGCTTGCGCCGCGGTAAAGCTCTGGTTAATCGTCGTGACTGTGGTGGATGGATTGCCGTCGAATACATTGTCGGAGAAGCTGCCGTCCGCGTTGACGTTCAACGTTGAAGAAGGCGATGGCGCGCCCTCCGCCTTTGCGCCGCAGTTTTCCCAGCCGTTGAACACAGCGCCGCTCGCGCTGAACGCGGCCCAGTCCGCAAACGGTGCAGCCGAGACGCTCCAGCCGTTGTCGAGCAGCACCGCCACGCTCTTCACATCGACGCCCGCGTTGACACCCGTTACCGTGCCGATACTGTTCGAAACCGCCGACACGCACGCAATACCGGCGCCCGGCACGTTGGCCGCCAGATGCGTCGAGAGCAGCGGGTTGTTGCCCGGGCTCAGCAGCGGCGCGGCCACTGGACTCACCAGCATTGCATTGGTGGTCGACGTCCCGGCAACGACCGACAGCGAAACCGCACTCGTGCTGCCGAGCGTCAGGCTGTTCTGATAGACCGTGGCATTCTGCGAGGCGGGCGGCGGAGGGCCAGCCGTCGGCGTGCTCGCAGCGCTGCCGCCATCGCCTCCGCCCCCTCCGCATCCGCCGATCACGCCGCCGGCGAGCAGCGCTGCGACTGCCCGTTTCGCTGCCCCCCTCATCGGGATCGCCCCCCCCGGCATGCGACGAGTGTGATTCACGGCTGCGGCAACAACGTCGCGGACACGCTGCTCGCATTCGCGATGAACACGTTGGTGGCGTCGTCCTGCAACAGATAGCCTTGAGTGACGAGCGCGTTCGCCGCGGCTGCGACCGCCGCCTGATACTTCGAGCGGCTGCCACCGTATCGCGAGTCGAGCGTCGTGCGTGAATCCGTACCGCCCGCCTGCGCGGCGGCGTTCACCGCGAACGGGATCGCCGCGCCGTTCGAAATACAGCCGTCACCGATCGCATGCCCCGCGCCGCGATAATTCCAGCCGGTGTAAGTCGCGAGCGGCGCGCTGACGTCAGGCACCAGTACACCAGACGTCTCGTTGCCGTTCGCATCGACCTTCGGCACGAGGATCGTATAGGCCTGCGCCGTATTGACCACCGGGACAGCATTGCTGTAGTCGGTCACGAACAACTGGTTGTATTCGCCGTTGAACGTCAGTTGCAGCGAGGTCGGCGTCGCGGCGGGGCCGCTTGGCACTGTGACGTTGGTCAGCGACGGGAAACCGAGCGCGGTCTGGGTCGGCGCGACCAGCGTGCCGGCCGCGACCGTCGGGTATTGCGACGGAGGCGGCAGCGTGCCCTTGCCAACCCAGTTGACGAGTTCCGGAATCAGCGCGCGTTCAACCGGCGTTTCTTCGACCGGTGAGCCCGGCAACTGGCACTGGCTTCCCGCCGCGGGCACCGTGAAGTTGCCGGTCGTCACACCGCTGCCGCCCCCATGCTGGGTTCCCGCGACGAGGTAGTAGCGGACATTGGCCGGCAGCTGGATGTCGTTGCCGCGGCCGTCGGTGACGACGAGCGACGCGGCGCCGCCCCACCATTCGAACGAGCCGTCGAGCTGCATGATCTTCGGGCACGTGTTGCTCGTCGTGCACCGTTTCAGGATGCCGTCAGTGGCGCCGCTCACCGGGTCGGTCGTCGTCGCGTACGTGAACGGGAACTGGAAGCCAGGCATGAAGTGGTCTTCATGCTGCTTCGACCAACGCCCCGGCTGGGCGAACGCCGCATTGGTCCAGGTGCGGCGGCCCGCCGAGATGATCGGGAACAGGCCATCGAACACGATCTTGCCGTTCTTGTCCTCGTTGAAGCCCTGATAGAGGAAGTCCTTGATGAAGCGGCCCGATTGCGAAATGCCTTCGCCGATCGCGATATCGAAGTTCGTGCTGGTCGAGCACGTCGACGCGACGCATCCGGCGCTCTTCAGATCGTTCAACGGATTCGCCGCGCCTTGCGCGTCAGCGTTCTCGTAGCGAAGGAACGAAACAAGGTCGCGCAATGCGGCAAAGCCGATGCCGTCGACGGTCGGCGCCGCTGCCTGATAGACGAAGCTGTAGATGGTCCCCGCATCGGGAGGAACCTGCGTGCCGTTCGGCCCAGGCACGGTGGCGGGCGGCGTGAACGTCACCGAATAATTGCCCTCATAGACATTATTCGGAGTACTGACATAGCTCCAGGTCGTCACTGGCTGCGAAGGCGCCGTGTAGGTTTCGAAGCCGCCCGGAATGCTGCCATACGCGGTAAGCCACGACTGACGCGCGGTGAACGTGACCGATGACTTGTCGGACAGATTGGCCGGCGCGTAGGTCAGCGGAATGGTGGTCGGCGGACCGCCTGCATAGTCCGGAATGAACTCCTCGCGGCTCAAGCCGGTCATCGGCGAGCCGTCCTTGTTGGTCGCCACCGGAAAGTTCACGCCGAGCAGCCCGGCGCCGGCGGTTGTACTGTTGCCCGTGACCGGAATGTCGCCTTGCCAGCCGCTCCACAGGATCGTGTAGCCATTACGTAGCAACGACGGAAAACTCGACGACGGCGCCGCACCGGTATCCAGCGCGCCGCCGCCGACGAACGACGCCGCGCCGATCTTGCTGCCGCGATTCACGACGTCGTAGAACAGCACGCGTTTGGCGGTCGATGCGCTCTGCGGGCGCAGGATCACGACGTCGGTCGAATAGGCGACGTAACCGTCGCTGCCGACCGGCGCGTTCTTGATGTTCACGATGCCCGCATTGAGCGGATCGTTCGGATCGAGCTCGCCATGCACGACCGCGGTGATGACCTGGTAAGGTCCCGCCGCGCCTGCCGGCGTAGCTCCGCTGAAAGCGGGCGCACTCGAAATGACCTGGAAGCTCTTGATGAAGCCTGCGCCATGCGACACAGGAGCGGGCGCGGGCGGGGAAATGTTGTCGCCATGTCCGCAGCCGCCAAGCAGCGCGATCCCCATACCCACTCCCACCGATACAGCTACTGACTGCACCTTCATGGTCTGGCCTCCGAATAACGGTCAAGGGAAAATTCGGGCGTATGAAATGAGCGGATCGTCGTTGTGGTGCGTTGCGTTGTGCCTCGTTATTCTGTATATATTTTGTAAGGACCACTTTTTATATTTATAACTGATATGAATATTTATAAGTCGCCTGACCGTATTCTCAACTATGGTTTACGCGTACATCCATGACATGATTCGCGCGTACGATAAAGCTCGGTGTTGTGGTCATTCGGTTCCTTGCAGAGTCCAGACATGACAAACAGGCTCACACTTGCAGACCGGCTTCGTGAATCCATCGAGGAAGCTATTGCAACAGGCGATCTGCCGCCCGGCGCACGGCTTGACGAAGCGGAGCTGATCGCGCGTTTCGAGGTATCGAGAACGCCGGTGCGCGAAGCGCTGCTTCAGCTGGCCGCGGCCGGAATGGTCGAGATGAGGCCGCGCCACGGTGCGGTGGTCGCGAAGATCAGCCTGCACCGGCTGATCGAAATGTTTGAGGTCATGGCTGAACTCGAGGCGATGTGCAGCCGTCTTGCCGCGCGGCGCATGAGCAAGCAGGAGCTGGAGACGCTGCGCGAAGCGCATGTCGCATGTCAGGCCGCACGCGACTCCGACAGTCCTGACGAGTACTACCACCTGAACGAGCGCTTTCACTGCCTGATCTATCAGGGCAGCCACAACAGCTTCCTGCATGACGAGGCGAAGGCGCTGCATAAACTTCTGCGCCCCTACCGGCGCTTGCAGTTGCGCGTGAAAGGACGCGTCGCCGCGTCGTTCGACGAACATCAGGCGGTCGTGGATGCGTTGGCGGCTGGCGACGGTGACGCTGCTGCCGCCGCGCTTAGAGGCCATATCCTCGTGCAAGGCGAACGTTTCGGCGACTTGATCGCGGCGCTTGCGCAGGTCAGCGCAGAATAGCGACTGCGGGAACTTTCAGAACAGCCGGAATTTACGGCGCGCAAACGCTGCGGCATTGCGGGGTTTGCGCCGTCGAAGGCGAGCGGCGGCCGCGCTTGGCTCCGAGGTTGTCGGATGAAGTTCAAACAGATAGAAGCGTTTCGGGCCGTTGTTCAAACCGCCCTCACCCCCTGCTATTGGCATTACCGCGACGGTCGCTTCCCTGGGCCCAACGGTCATTCCACCCGCTTCCCGGCCGACAAGTCATCGGCCATTGCGGTCGTTGGTTCATCAACGCGTCAACGGCCGGTATAGGTTCCTCACCCGACGACGGTCGAGCAATCTCGATGAACGGCCGCTTTGCCCGCCGTCGAGCGGCAGGCAACACGTTTCCCTTCACTCCTGCTGGCAAACGCGCCGGTCATGCTGGGCACGCTTCCGGTGCGGCAGCACGACGAACCAGGTAGCCGTTGAACAGCTTCGGTACCTCGTACAACTAGCGCCTGCTTGATCATGACTTTCAGGGGGAAACCCTTTCGAACACCATCGATCCAAGCCGACAGTCCGAAGAGGCGATCACACGAGTCACGTTGACGGTCGCCAAGAACAACGGACCGGGCTCGCTCTCCGGACCCTCAACGTCATACCGCAGCATCTGGCCGGTGGTGCTCGGTGCGAACGACCTCGTCCCGTCCTACAGGCAGGGTGAAGTGAAAGGCGGCACCCCGTGGTTCATTCGTGGAGGCCCACAGCCGCCCCCCGTGAGCCTCGATGATCGAACGGCAAATCGTCAGGCCCATGCCCATCCCGCTGGCCTTGGTCGTGTAGAAGGTCTCGAACAGGCGTTCCACATGCTTCGGGTCCAGGCCCGGGCCCGAATCTCGAACCGCAACGAGCACGTAGCCCGCCTCGACTTCCCCGGTCCTGATCAATAGCTCTCGCGCTCCCTCGCTGACTTCGGTCATGGCCTCGACGGCATTGATGATCAGATTCAGGAGCACCTGTTGCAGCTGGACCCGGTCGCCGTGAATGAGCGCTAAACCATCCGCGAGGTCCGTGCGCACCGTGACATCGTTCTTCACGGTTTCGCCACGGGTGAGTTCAATCACCTCGCGGATCGCCTCGTTGATGTCCAGACAATCCGTCAGAGGCGGCGCCTTCTCGACAAGGGCACGGATCCGGCTAATGACCTCGCTCGCGCGCCGACCCTCCTTGACGATGCGCAAAAGCGCGTCGCGCACTTCATCCAGATCCGGCGGTCGATGGCCGAGCCAGCGTATCGCCGCCTCGGCGTTGCCGACCGTCGCGGCGATGGGCTGCTTGACTTCATGGGCAATCGAGGCCGTGAGTTGCCCCATGGTGGCGACACGGTTCGCGTGCGCCAATTCCATCTGCACCACGCGCAGGGCCTCTTCGGCCCGCTTGCGCTCGGTCAGATCGAGGACGAAGGCGACACCCTGGTTGCGGGCTTCATCAAAGCTCGTCGAGCCGACGAACACGGGCACACGACTGCCGTCTTTCCGGAAGTACTCCTTCTCATAGGGTGCCACGCGCCCAGTCATCTTGAGTTCTGGAGTCCACCTGCGTTCATGCCGATCGCGCCACTCTGGGGGCGTCAGTTGAGTCCAGCGCAGGCGACCCGCGACGAGATCCTCGCGGTCGTATCCCACGATCTGGAGAAACGCGTCATTGGCCCCGAGAATGAGACCTTCAAGGTCCCAGAAGAAGATCCCGATGATGTTGGCATCGACCAGGCGCTGAATCTTCGCTTCGCGCTCCGCGAGGTCGTGGTACAGACGGGTGTTCTCCAGCGCGATCGCCGCCTGAGAGGCAACCAGCCGCAGCACCGAGATCCGGGTCGGCGTGAACACACGCGCAGCCAGGTTGTTTTCGAGGTAGAGCACGCCGATGAGCTTGCTCTGGTTGACCAGGGGCAGGCAGAGGATGGACCGGGCGTGCCGCTGCCGGATGTAAGGATCCGCGGCAAATGCGGGTTCGGCCGCGGCGTCGTCGAGGATCATGGCCTCCTGCGTGCGAAGGACAGTCTGGACGATCGCCTCGGACAGCGCCGTTGCGCTCAAGGCCTGGTCGCGCAGCCGTACGACAATTGTATCGCCACTCGTTATGGCTTCCGCCGCGATTCGCTGCTCAATCCCGTGTGAAAGAATCAACAGGCCTCGTTCGGCTCCAGCATGCTCGATAGCCGTACGCATGAGCGTGTCGAGCAGCTTGTCCAGCAGGATCTCGCCTGAGACGGCTTGCGACACTTTGAGCACGGTCGCGAGATCCAGATGTTCGACCGGTGCCCGGATCGTGCTCGTCGGCCCGGCTGCAGGCTCTTTCTCGCTCAGTTGGGGATGGAGCTGATCAAGTTGCCGCACCTTCCCATCGGCGCCCCAGCTCAGGTAGCAACGCCGGGCGTTTCGCAGAAACGCGTCAGCCATCGTCGGAAAGCCGCGCGCCGTACAAAACCTTGCGGCGCGTTCGTGGGCCAAGGCCTCGTTCTGGATGAAACCATCCGAACGCGCCAGTCTGATGGCTTCTTCATAGAGGCGTATCGCGTCCGGATCCCGGCCTTCGAGCCGTGCAATCTCGGCGGCAACCAATGCCTCGCGGTTCGCGAACGTTGCGGGACAGTTCTTTGCCCAGACCGCGAGCTGCTTGTGATGACTTGCCAGCGCCTCCAGGTGCTGAGGTCGCTGCTCTGCCCCGTTCAAATCGCAATGCGCCGCCCAGGCAAGTGCCCCATAGAAATGGTATTCAGCCGATTCAAATTGGGTCGGAGTCGTCCAAAGCAGCGGAGCCGCTTTCGATACAGCCGCCATGGCAGATGCCTCGTCGCTGCCGTAGATGCTCGCTTGCAGCCTGCGAATCCAATAGTAGGACGCGCCAATGGCCAGCTGGGGATTGTTTTCCAGGCGTTGCTCGAAGCGGTGCTCGTCGAACTCCGCGTCATTGAAGGAGGTGAAGTCCGGTGTCTGTCCACGGAGCATCCGGATGAGCCTGAGCTGCCCAGTGATGCAGTCACACACAAGACCAAACCCTACTTTCCGCGCAAATTCGAGCCCATGCTCGGCCTCTCGCTCGACGTCGCTAAGCGAATCTCCGGTGGCAATCCGGTTTGTGATCACGTCGATGCAGCTATACGCTGCATAAGACAGGTCACCGGCTTCCAGCGCCGCCTCAAACGCACGCCTCAGGAAGGCGAGAGACGTCTGCAAGGGCTGAGTCCAGTGAGCAACATGGACGGCGAAGACCAGGTAGACGCGAGCCCTGAAACGCTCCAGCCCACGCTTCTCCACCAGGTCCAGGCCAAGCCTGCCGAAGCGGAACCCGGCATGATATTCGCCGAAGTACGTCCCCAGGACGCCGCCCAGCCATGCATAGGCGAGGCATGATCCGTCGGTGTTGCCATGCTCCAGGCTGAGGGTCGCCATCTGACTGACGACAAGCCTGAACAGATTCAAGTCGGTGAACAAGGCCGGCGAAGTGAGCACCGTGAGCACATCCATGGTCGCGCATCGCTCTGGATCTCTCATCAGCGGCAGGTCAAGCAGTGCTTCGATCGAGCCCTCCCCCAACTGTTGCCATAATCGATCGTAGGCCTGGCGAACGTTCTCCGCCATTGGGTGCGGCGACCACCGGTCGTCAACCCGGCGGAGATACTCCACACCGACCTCGACAGCGCTGTCACTCTGGTCCAAGGTAGTGTAGAGATTAATGCGCAAGCAGGTGACAGCCGCAGCATCAACCGTGGTCTGTGCGCGAATCGAAAGCATGGCGAGCCGTTCTTCCGCCGATGCGGACTCTCCGATCAGATATTCGCACTCGCCGCAACTGAGCTCGAGGTCGAAGGTGAACCGGTAGCACTGTTCCCATCCGGTCTCTGCCAGCAACGCGCGGCCGGCGGTGAAATACTGCAGGGCCGCATCATAAGCGGTTGCCCCCTTGGCACGCTTGCCAGCCATAAGGTTGAGCTGGGCGACCTGTTCACGCTCCTCCTGCGTGTTGATCAGTGCCGCGCCGCGTGCGAACTGGTTCACAATATCGAAGATGTTTTCCTCGAGGTCCTCCGCGGGCGTCCGGGTCGCGAGAACGCGGCCAATCCGGAGATGCGCCATCGCCCGCGCGCCTTCTCGGATGAGCTCATACGCCGCCTCCCGGATACGGTCGTGAAGGAATGTATAGGTGCGATCCGAGCGCACGACGAGGCCGGAACGCACGGCGTCCCACAGCGCTGCGCGCGTCGCCTCCTCGCCCTCCGCGTGCACCAGAGCGAGTGTGTCCGCGTTTGCGACATTCCCCAGGCAGGCCAGCTGTCCCAGGGCTTTCCGAGTCGCTCGGGGCAGGCGGCGCAGCTTCGCCGCCATGAGATCCGCGACGTTGTCGGTGAATCCCTTGAGGCGGATGTGGGGCAGGTCCCACGTCCAGGCCGCCATGCCGGAATCGAATGTCAGTAGTTCCTGCTCGGCCAGGGCGAGCAGGAACTGGATCGTAAAGAAGGGATTGCCAGCCGTCTTCTCGAACATCAGTTCAGCCAATGGTCGTACGCGCCCTGGCTCCATGTGCAGCGCATCCGCCAGCAGCCTCGCCACATCCTCCGGACGGAGGGCCGCCAGCACGATCTCCCGCACCCGCCCGCCGGCGCCGCGGAGTCTCGCCAGCGTTCGCGCTAGCGGGTGCGCGGGACCGACCTCGTTGTCACGGTAGGCCCCGACCAGCAGCAAGTGGCGCACGTCCGGGTGCGCAATCAGATGCTCGATCAAATCAAGGGTTGCCGGGTCCATCCACTGCAGATCATCGAGGAACAGCGTTAGAGGGTGCTCCGGCCTGGCAAACACGCAGAGGAAACGCCGGAATACCATCTGGAACCGGGCCTGCTGGTCCTGTAGCGGAAGGTCAGGGGGCGGTGGCGGCTCACCGATGATGAGAGCCAGCTGGGGGACGAGAGAGACGATGAGCTGGCCATTCGGACCCAGCGCCTCCTGTAATGCGGCGCGCCATTGGCCCATCTCCGTGTCGCTCTTGCCGAGAATCTGTGAGACAAGGCTCCGGAAGGCCTGAGCCAGCGTCGCATAAGGGATATTTCGTTTGTACTGGTCGAACTTGCCTGATGCGAAGAGCCCGCGGCGCGGCACGAGCACCTTATGCAGTTCATTGACGACGGAGGACTTGCCGACACCGGAATAGCCGGAAACCAGCACCAACGCCGGGGTACCTTCGTCGACAACACGATCGAAGGCGGTGAGCAAGGTCGCGATTTCGCGCTCTCTCCCATACAGCTTTTCGGGGATCAGCAGCCGGTCGGGGATGTCGCGTTCGCCCAGCGGAAATGGATTGACCTGGCGAACCGCTTCCCATGCAGCCAAACAACGGCGAAGATCATGCTGGAGGCCAACCGCCGTTTGATAGCGTTCCTCGGCCGTCTTGGCGAGCAGCTTCATGACGATGCGCGAGACTTGCGCCGGAACGCGCTTAACCCGCTCGCCCGGTGGTACTGGCTTTCGCGCAATATGGCAATGGATCCACTCCATCGGCTCAGATGCAGAAAACGGCAGCGAGCCAGTGAGCATCTGGTAGAACGTGATGCCGAGCGAGTAAAGGTCGCTGCGCGCATCGATTGAGCGATTCATCCGGCCAGTCTGCTCCGGCGCCATGTAGGCGAGCGTGCCGGCAATGGTCTCGGGCGGTGCGGGCGATTGGCGCTCGCGCGGCAGGAGTGTGGCGAGGCCAAACCCCGTGAGCCGCACTGATCCGGTTGATTCGTCGACAAGGATATGGGCCGGCTTGACGTCCTTGTGGACAAGGCCGTGCAGATGGACTTCGCCGAGCGCCGCGGCAATGCTGACCGCCAGCCGCACGAATCGGTCCGTTTCGAACGGCGTGCCCAGCAGCCGCTCGAGTGGCTCACCGCCTGGGTCCTCGAATACCAGGACGGTCCGATCGCCTTGACGCACGAGCTCCAGCGGCCGCACCGCCCATGCACTATCCAGCTGGTCCTTTAAGGCGTATTCGTGGGACAGGCGATCCTGGCCGGCAGCCGTCGGAGGCTCGCCGGTGGACCACTTGGATAGCACGGAAGTTCGCGTGCCGTCGACCTTTACCTGCCATGTCCTGACGAAGGCATGGTCGCCGTCCTTTCCCAAGACCTCGAAGGTGCTAACCACGACTGCACCGACCTCATAAGTCAGGTTCGACTGCTGGTCTCCGCCGTCGAGCCGGTTGCCACGCCAAGTGGAGAAAGTGCGTCATCCGCGTCGGCAGGTCAGAACTGTAACAAGTTAGTCTGCCACAGTTGAAGGGCGTCGGTTCGATGTTTCCGGGCGAATCCCAAGAACTCATATTGGTTCGGATGCGGAACGGTCCTCCAATAGCGGCTGGCCGTCTGTTTCGGGGCTGCACTGCCGCTCTGCGACGGTCAAAGCGGCCGTCCGGCCGGATTGGTCGACCGTTGTCAGCTGAGGAACTTATACCGGCCGTTGACGCGTTGATGAACCAACGACCGCAATGGCCGATAAACAGAAACCGCTCGCCCGGTATGGGGCGCCGGCCCGACTCTGGCGGTGGATGAGAGGTCAGTTGCGCAGTTGCTGCGAATGAGGCAACCGCCACCGAAAGGCGACCCGCCTTCATCCGTTTCCACTGCGGCGCGCCGACGATCGTCATCGATATCCTTGGCGCAGATTCGGGCACCGCCCACGCGTCGAGGCCAGCCATCAGCGCGCCCGTTCCAGGACGAGCAACCCGATCGCCACGTTTGCGCCTGTCGCTCTTCGCAGTCCCTCACCCATCCGATTTGCCATCACGATTGCGCGACTGCAGCGCTTCGGAACTGCCTTAGCTCCAGTCCAGCATCCCGCCTAGTCTCCCGTCTCCCCACACCGTCTAGCTTCCTGCGGCATCAATCGCCATAGCCCCGAGACTCTTTCTCATCCAATCTCATTTATGGTGTCGGAAATCTCGTTAATCGTGGCGCCGATCTCACTATTAGTGTCGTCTTACGACGAGTTCGGCGAGGAGAGGCATGCTGACATAAAGCCGGCCTGGCGTCCCCAGCCTCACTAATAGTGTCGCGAATCTCACTATTACTGTCGTTTTACGGGAGCATTTAGAACCGCGGAACGCCCACCCGCCAAGCCCGTACCGGCCATCATCCCCAGAACCGTACCGGTACTGTACCGGCCACCCTCGCTAGAATAGGCTCCACTGTCTTCCCGCCGACCCCGGAGCCATCATGTCTTACCTCACTCTCAGCGCGCTGCCGGCCGGCATTCTGTTCGCGCTCGTCACCACCATCACGCCGGGTCCGAACAACACCATGCTGCTCGCCTCGGGCGTGAACTTCGGCTTTCGCCGCACGCTGCCGCATCTTTCCGGCATCAGCCTCGGGGTCGTGCTGTTGATGTTGTCGGTCGGCATCGGTCTCGGCGAAGCCTTCGTCCATTTCCCCGTGCTCTACACGGTGCTCGAAGTCGCGAGCGTGGCGTATCTGCTGTATCTCGCATGGAAAATCGGCACCTCGGGCGAATTGAAGGTGAAAAAAGGCGAGCGCCGGCCCATGCGCTTTCATGAAGCCATCGCGTTCCAGTGGGTCAATCCGAAGGCATGGATGATGGTGCTGACCGCCGCCACGACCATCCACCTCAGCGAGAGCTACAGCATGAACGCCGTCGCGATGGCGGTGATCTTCTACGTGATCGGCTTTCCGTGCATCTGTCTGTGGGCCGGCTTCGGCACCGCGATGCGCCAGGTGCTGTCGGACCCGAAGCGCTTGCGCATCTTCAATGTGGCGATGGCGCTGCTGCTCGTGTTCTCGCTGTATCCGATCGCGATGCGGCTGCTCGGGCTCGCCACCTGAACAGGCAAACCTAGAGCGCGCCCTGCCCGACTCGCTCGATGAAGCGCCACAGCGCGTCGTCGGTCGAGTACGGGGCGTTGAAGCGGAACCATGCGCTCGGCGCGTCGTCGGCGCGGAAGTACGAACCCGGCGCGAGCCAGATGCCGTGCGTGAGCGCCGCGGTCGCCACTTCGCCGGCCCGCTCGGCTTCGACCGGCAAACGCGCCCACAGAAAGAGTCCGGCGCGCGGCCGGTGAAACACTTCGAGGCCAAGCGCATCGAGCCGTTCTTCAACGGTCGCGTGCGCGAGTTTCAGTCGCTCGTTCACCTCGTCGACGTGGCGCGCGTAGCGCCCTTCGAGCAACACCTTGTCGACGATCCGCTCGATCGCCTCCGACGACGTCAAGCCCACCGCCATCTTCGTGCGCGCCAGTTCGCGCAACACCGCCTGCTCGGCGACCACGTAGCCGCAGCGCAGCCCGGGCGTCACCGTCTTCGAAAAGCCGCCGACGTACAGCACGCGCTGCAAGCCTTCCATCGCGGCGAACAGCGGCGCGCCGGGCGGCGCGAGTTCGCGGCTCACGTCGTCCTCGATCACCCACATGCGCTGACGCTCGGCGATCTGCAGCAAGCGGAACGCCGCCGACATGCCGAAGGTCGCGCCGGTCGGATTCTGCAGCGTGGTGTTGACGAAGATCGCCTTCGGCTTGTGCTCCGCGACGAGCGCTTCGAGCACGTCCGTATCGACGCCCGCCGGCGTGCGCGGCACGCCATGCACGACGAGTCCCGCCAGCTTGAGAATCTGCAGCAGGTTGCAGTAGCCGGGGTCCTCGACGATCACGACATCGCCCGCGCGCAGCAGCGTGCGCACGATCAGATCCAACCCCTGGGTCGCGCCCTGCGTGAGCAGGACATTGGAGACGTCGACGGGCAAGCCGCGCCGGTCGAGTTGCTCGGCGATCCGCTCGCGCAGCGGCGCGAACCCGTACGGATGTCCATAGTCGCCCAGGCGCGCGGCCGGCACCCGGCTGGTTGCGCGCAACGCGTGCTGCAAGCCGGTCTCGTTGATCCACTCGTTCGGCAGCCAGCCGCCGCCCGCCTTGATCGGCACCGAATGGTCGGCGAACACGTCGGACAGCAGCCAGGTCGCGGTGAGGCTGGGCGGCTGCCACTCGGTGACGGCGGCGCGCGGGGACGGAGCGCGCGCGGCCACGCGGTAGCCGGAGCCGCGTCGCGCGACCACGAGGCCCATCGACACCAGCCGGTTATATGCCTCGGTCACGGTGAAGGTGCTCAGTTCATGGCTGTGCGCGAGTTGCCGCACCGATGGCAGCAGCGCGCCCGCGCGCAGCGTCTGCGCCTCGATGGCGCGCGCGAAGCCTTGCACCACCTGCTCGACGAGCGTAGGAGCGGCGCGGCGGTCGCGCTCAAGTTCCAGTTCGATCATGGTCACGGCAAAATCCGGGAAAAAAATGAAGTCGGCAGCGAGCGGCCAGGAGCGCAACACGAATCGGCGCTGATCAGCACCAGACGGCGCGTCGCATCCATCGACACAGTTGGCGCCAATCCACCAGCACAGTTAGCGCCACACTACGTCAACTGTTTATGCCGCCATTAAACCGCGAACGCTACAGTTTCGTCACGCCCAACAGAAGTCCCCTTGGGGGACGCCCCACCACTTCGAGGAGATAGTCATGACTTCGCGCCCCGTCATCGATGACCTGTCGTCTTTCTGGATGCCCTTCACCGCCAACCGTCAGTTCAAGGCCGCGCCGCGCCTGCTGGAATCGGCCAAGGGCATGTACTACCGCAGCACGGACGGGCGCGAGTTGCTCGACGGCTGCGCGGGTCTGTGGTGCGTGAACGCCGGCCACGGCCGCGAAGAAATCGTTGCCGCGATCACCCAGCAACTTTCGACGCTCGACTTCGCGCCGACCTTCCAGATGGGACACCCGCTCGCCTTCGAAGCGGCCACCAAAGTCGCCGAGCTGATGCCGGCCGGTCTCGACCGCATCTTCTTCACGAACTCCGGTTCCGAATCGGTCGACACCGCGCTGAAGATCGCGCTCGCGTACCATCGCTCGCGCGGCGAAGGGCAGCGCACCCGGCTGATCGGCCGCGAGCGCGGCTATCACGGCGTGGGCTTCGGCGGCATCTCGGTCGGCGGCATCGCGCCCAATCGCAAGGCCTTCTCCGGCGCGCTCTTACCGGCGGTCGATCATCTGCCGCACACGCACAACCTCGAACACAACGCGTTCTCGAAGGGCCAGCCCGCGTGGGGCGCGCATCTGGCTGACGAACTCGAGCGCATCGTCACGCTGCACGACGCGTCGACGATCGCCGCTGTGATCGTCGAACCGGTGGCCGGCTCGACGGGCGTGCTGATTCCGCCGCAAGGCTATCTGCAGAAGCTGCGCGAAATCTGCACGAAGCACGGCATCCTGCTGATTTTCGACGAAGTGATCACCGGTTTCGGTCGAGTCGGCAAGGCGACCGCGAGCGAATACTTCGGCGTGACGCCGGATCTCATCACGATGGCGAAGGCGATCAACAACGCGTCGATCCCGATGGGCGCGGTCGCGGCCAGCCGCACGATCCACGACACGATCGTCAACAGCGGCGCGCAAGGCGCGATCGAGTTGTTCCACGGCTACACGTATTCGGCGCACCCGGCAGCGGCCGCCGCCGCGGTGGCGACGCTCGATCTGTATCGCCGCGAAGGCCTGTTCGAGCGCGCGGCCACGCTGGCCCCGACGTTCGAAGCCGCGGCCCATTCGCTGCGCGGCGCGAAGCACGTGAAGGACGTGCGCAACCTCGGCATGATCGCGGGCATCGAACTCGAATCGCGCGACGGCGCGCCCGGCGCGCGGGCTTATGAAGCGTTCGTCAAGTGCTTCGAGGCCGGCGTGCTGGTGCGCTTCACGGGCGACATCCTCGCGTTCTCGCCGCCGCTCATCATCAACGAAGAGCAGATCGCGCACATCTTCAAGACTGTGGGCGAGGTGCTGGATACCGTCCAGTAACGACCGCCCAGCAGGGCAGGAATGAAAGCGGCGTATGCATTTGCATGCGCCGCTTTTCTTTTGGGAGCTGCGGCACGCAGGTTTGCCGGAGGGCACGCACGCGGCGCACCCATGCCGGCAAGCATCAGTGATGCGTGCGCGACGCCCGCGTCTGGGCCGCCTTTTTTGCCGCCGCAGAGCGACCCGCCGCACCCTTCGTCGCGGCGGCCTTCTTCGCCGCCGCCGAGCGGCTGGCCGCCGGGCGCCTGGCGGCCGCCGACTTCGCCTGCTTCGACATCGCCGAGGGCGACGCACCGGCGCTGCTCTCGCGCTTCAGCGCATTGCTCGAAGCTCGCGAGCGTTTCGCCGTCGACTCCGTGCTCGCGCTCTTTCGCGCGGTGCTCTTGTGCTGTCCGGCGGCGCTGTCCTTCTCTGCTTTCTTGCGCGTCGCTTCGCTCGTCGTGCCCTTCTTCGGGGACTTCACGGCGACGCCCGCGCGGCGCGCCTCCGACAGGCCGATCGCGATCGCCTGCTTCGCCGACCTGACGCCGTGCTTGCCGGCACGCACCTTGTCGACCTGCTCCTTGACGAACTCTCCTGCCTGAGTACTCGCTGACTTGCCGGCACGCTTGTCGGCTGCGGCGCGCTTGAGGGTTTTCTGTTCGGGCATGACGGTTCTCCAGTTTGACTGTGGCCTCTGTGATGCAGCAACAGCTATGCCGGAGCGGTCCGGCACGCGTGAGCTTCACCGCGAAGCACAGTGCGCCGGGCGGGTCCGCGTCTTTTCACGCCTCGGCACGGAATTGCCGCGGGCCCCCGGCAGCCGCTATAAATTCACGCCAGCGCGCGAATCGCCGCCAAACTCCGGCAAAAACGCCTGGCGGGACTCGCGCCCGTCAGCGGGACGGCGTATGGTGTTAGGAAGGGTTGGCGCCGTAGTCCGGCCCGACGGGAGACGTCCATGAAGATACCTACCGTTCGCGCAGGTGCGCATATCGAAGGCGTGCACTGGGTCGCCGAATACGCGGAAGACGTTCACGAGATTCGCGTGTTTCGCGAAGGCCAGGAGGTGGATGTGCACAATGCGCCATCCACTCTGTTCGGCGATGAGGAGAATGCGGGCTCGAAGAGCACCGCCGATCACCGCGCGGTCGAAGCCGCGGTGCTCGCTTATCTGAGGCGCTTTGTCATCGAGCACGACGCGGAAGAGTAGCCGGGCGCGGTTTGTTTGCGTCTTGCGCGACTGGTTCGTTTTTCGTAGCGCTGGCGGCACGAGACACGTCGATAACACGAGGATAACGTGCCGCCTTCGTAACGCCTTCAGTCAGCGGGCCGCAGCTTCCTGATCTCGGCATCCGACGGCTGAACGCTCGCACCGTCGATATACCGGTACGACGTCATCACACCCTTGCCGTCCTTCAACCCGGTCACGCCGACATACGCGCCCATGGTCGACTGATTGTCTTGCGCGCGATACATGATCGGCCCGAACGGCGTCTCTACATTGAGGCCCTTGAAGGCGGCGGCGAGCTTGTCCGAATCGACCGAGCCGGCCTTCTTGATGCCGTCCGCGATCGACATCAGCGCCGAGTAGCCGACCACTGAGCCGAGCCGCGGATAGTCGTGATACTTGGCCTGATACGCATCGACGAATTTCCTGTTCGCCGCCGTATCGATCGAATACCACGGGTAGCCGGTCACGATCCAGCCAGTCGGGGCTTCCGCGCCCAGCGGATCGAGGTAATCCGGCTCGCCGGTCAGCAACGACACCACGCTGCGATCCTTGAAGAGTCCGCGCGTATTGCCTTCGCGCACGAACTTGCCGAGGTCCGCGCCGAACAGCACGTTGAAGATCGCATCGGGCTTCGCATCCGCGATCGCCTGGGTCACGGCGCCCGCGTCGACGTTACCGAGCGGCGTCGCCTGTTCGACGACGAACTGCACGTCCGGCTGCGCCGCCGTCAGCAGCTTCTTGAAGGTCGCCACCGCGGATTGCCCGTACTCGTAGTTCGGGTACACCAGCGCCCAGCGCTTCTTCTTCAGCTTGGCCGCTTCCGGCACCAGCATCGCCACCTGCATGTACGTGGAAGGACGCAGACGATACGTGTATTTGTTGCCATCGGCCCAGACGATCTTGTCGGTCAACGGTTCGGCGGCGAGGAAGAAGATTTTCTTCTGCTTGGCGAAGTCGGTCAGCGCGAGACCGGTGTTCGACAGGAAGCCGCCGAACAGCAACTGCACCTGCTCGCGAGCGATCAGTTCCTGCGCGACGCGGATCGTGTCGCCGGGGTTGCCGTTGTCGTCGCGCGACACCACTTCGAGCTGCTTGCCGAGCACGCCGCCCGCCGCGTTCACCTGTTCGAGCGCGAGGTTCCAGCCATTCTTGTAAGGCCCGAGAAAGGCGGGCTGCGCCTTGTAGCTGTTGATCTCGCCGATCTTGATGGTCTGCTGTGCGCTCGCGCCGAGCGCGGCGAGCGAGCACACCGTCGACACCGTGAGGCGAGAGATCCATCCTGCGCGCGTGGTCATGCGTTTCTCCGTTATCAGAAGGATTGCGTGAATGCCGGGGTTTTTAATCGGGCTTGTAATTGGGCAGCGGACGGCTCATTGCGTCGCTGGCATCGCGCGGATTCGGGCCACGCTCGCCGTGACGTCCTGCCATGCCGGCTTGCCGCCCGCGAATTGCTGACGCAGATACGACACGAGTTCGGCGACCTGGGCGTCGTTGAAACTGTCGCGGTAAGCCGGCATCGTACCGAGTTCGGGCCGCGCAGGCGAGCCGATGCCGTCGAGAATCACGCGAATCAGGTTGTCCGGGCTCGCGCTGTGCAGATTCGTGTTGAGCGCGAGCGACGGATGCGCGCCGAACAGTTGCGGCCCGCTGCCGGTGTGATGACAGGCCGCGCACGCGCCGTCGAAGAGCCGCGCGCCGAGCCCCGCCGGCGCGCCGGTGATCGTGCTGGCCTGCTCGTATTGACGCGCCGTCGCGGCCGGATCGGCATTGGGCTCCAGCGGATTGAGCGACGCCAGATACATGGCCATAGCACGGATATCGCTGTCGGGCAGCGCCGCCAGATCGCCGATTACCGGCGCCATCGGCCCAGCCGCCACGCCATGCAGCGTCGCGTGACCGAAGCGCAGATAGCTGAACAGTTCGTCCTCGCTCCAGGGCACGGGCGCAGTCGACAGCGTGGAAAGCGCGGGCGCTTCCCAGCCTTCCGCGCTGCCGCCGCCCATGAACGCCGCGCCGGTTTTCTCGGCGCCGAATGCGTTGCGCGGCGTATGGCACGCGCTGCAATGGCCGAGGCCGTTCACCAGATACGCGCCGCGATTCCATTGCGCGCTTTGCGTCGCGCTGGGCGTGAACGTGTTGCGGCCGAGAAAGAGGCCGTTCCACGCGGCCATCAGCGGACGCACGTTGAATGGAAACCGCAACTGCGTTTCCGGCGCGCGGGAGCGGACCGGCGTTTGCGACATCAGGTACGCGTAGAGCGCTTTGAGGTCGTCGTCGGACGTGTTCTTGAACGACGTGTACGGAAACGCCGGATACAGCCGATGACCATCGCGGCTGATGCCTTGCCGCATCGCGCGCATGAAGGCTTCCAGCGACCAGTTGCCGATCCCCGTCTGGCCGTCCGGCGTGATGTTGGAGCTGTAGACGGTGCCGAACGGCGTATCGAGCGGCTTGCCGCCGGCGTTCGGCACGCCGTTGCGCGCGGTATGGCAAACCGCGCAATTGCCCAGCGACGCGAGCAGTTTGCCGCGCGCCACCAGGTCGGGCGCGAACGCGCTCGCGAGCGGCGGGGTGATCGGCGCGATGGGCTGCGGCGCGAACGACAGCGCGCCGAGCCAGCCGGCCGCGCCCGCCGCGAACGCACCGAGCAAACCGAGACGCCAGCGCTTCTTCTTGCGCGCCGCCGCGTCCTCGGCCTGCGCATCGGCAAGCGCGGCGCGGATCGTTTCCGGCGTGAACGGCGGCCGCCGAAAGCGCACGCCGGTCGCATCGAACAGCGCGTTAGCGATGGCCGCCGCGCCGGGCAGCGACGCGGATTCGCCGACGCCCATCGGCGGCTCGCCGTGACGCGGCATCATCACCACGTCGATCACCGGCACTTCGCGGAAGGTCAGGATCGGATACGCGCCCCACTCCTGGCTCGTCACCGCGTTGCCGCCGAACGTCACGCGCTCTTTCAACACGCGGCTGGTCGCCTGGATCACGTTGCCGTGAATCTGATGACGCACGCCATCGGGGTTCACCATCGTGCCGCTATCCTGGCCGACGACCACGCGCGTCACCGCGAGTTCGCCGCTCTTGCGATTCACTTCGATATCGGCGATCCACGCGGACCACGCGGCGCCGAAGCCGGGGAATTTGCTGTGCACGTAGCGCGCGTAAGCGATGCCTCGGCCGCGCGCGATGTCGCCTTCCTGCTGGGGCGCGGGTTGCGCGGGTTGTGCAACTTCGCGCGGTTGCCAGCCGCCCTTGTCGGCGACGGCCTTCACCAGTTCGATCGCGCGCGGGTCGGTCAGATGCTTCAGCCGGAACTCGACCGGGTCGACGCCCGCTTGCGCCGCGAGTTCGTCGATGAAGGACTCGTGCGCAAACGTGTTCGGCAACGCGGATACGCCGCGCAGCCACGACGCCCGCACGATCGGCGGCGTGTCGTCGCAGACGATGCGCATGCTGCGGTAGTCGTAAGGCGGCACGGCCGTGCGGTCGCCCATCTCGAACACTTGCGGCTGCGCGGAGATCGTGCCGGTCAACAGCAGCGCCAACGTGGGCGCGTCGTTCGATGGATAGCGCGTCGCGAAGTCATACGCGGCCAACTCGCCTTCAGCGCTCAACGCGCCGCGCACGTCCATTAACTGCGCGGCGCCCTTCGGCTCCCACGCGTGTTCGTCCTCGCGCGAAAGCTGCACGCGCACCGGCGCGCCGCTCGCACGCGACAGCAGCGCGGCGTCGGCGGCGACGTCGTCCGCGCAATTGCGGCCGTAGCAGCCCGCCGCATCCATCCTCACGATCTCGATGCAAGCCTCGTCCATCGCCATCAGCAACGCGAGGTCGGCGCGCAGCGAATGCGGATTCTGCGTGCCCGACCAGACCTTCAACGCGCCGTCGCGATAGTCGGCCACCGCGCACGACGGCCCGATCGACGCATGCATCTGGAACGGCCACACGTAAGTGCGTTCGAGCGTGCGAGCCGGGTCTTGCGCGAGCGCCGCGTCCACGTCGCCGTCGATCACAAGGTCGCGCCGCGTGGCCGGATTCGCGCGCAACGCGGCTTCCACTTCTTCGCTGGTCTCCAGTGGCGGCAAGCCCTCGACCGCTTTCCATCGCACGTCGAGCCGCTTCACCGCTTGCTGCGCGATTTCCTCGCGCTCCGCGACGATGCCGACGAAGTCGCGAATCACCACCACCTTGACGATGCCCGGCAATTCGCGAATGGCGTTTTCGTCGACATTCAGCAGGCTGTTGCCCATGAAGTCGCCCTGCGCGACGCCGGCATACGGCGGACGCACCACGCGGCCGTGCAGCATGCCGGGCACGCGTACGTCGTGCACGAAGCTCAATTCGCCGGTCGCCTTCGCGGGGAGATCGATACGCGGCGCGCTTTTGCCGACGATCCGGTACGCGTGCGGCGATTTCAAAGGCGCGTCGGTGGAGAGATTCAGTTCAACCCGCCGGCCTTTAATCAGTTCACCGTACTGAATGCTTTTTTCCGGATCGCCGTCGCGCTGAAACACGCGGCCGTCCTGCACGTCCAGTTGCTCGACGCCGACCTGCAAGCGTGCCGCCGCTTCCGCGAGCAGATGTTGACGCGCCTGCGCCGCCGCGTGCCGCAACGGCACCGCTGAAATCTGGATCGTCGCGCTGGCGATCGTCGGTCCCTGATTCGGCGCCTCGCCGGTGTGGCCGAGCACGATCGACACCCGCGTGAGCGGCACATCCAGTTCTTCCGCGACAATCTGCGCGAGTGCCGTGCCGATGCCGGTGCCGAGATCGACGTGCCCGTTGAACGCAACCACGCTACCGTCGTCGCGCACAACGAGGAACAGGTCCGCCTCGGTCGGCACGAACGACGAACGCGAGCCCGGCTGACCGATGGCGGCCTTCACCGGCGCTTGCGGCGGCCGCGTGACGATTAGCACGCTCTGCGCGTCATACAACTGTTTGCGCGACGGCGGCACGGCGCGTCGATCGACGCTGAAATCCGGTCCCGTCATGCGCGCGCTCCATCATGCACGGCCGCTTGCGCGGCCAGCAATTCCGCGGCGCGCTGCACCGCGCGCACGATCTCGACATGCGTACCGCAGCGGCACAGGTTACGCGACAACTCGCGCTGAATCGTCGCGACGCTCGGATGCGGATCGCGATCAAGCAATGCCTTGGCGGTCAGGATCATGCCGTTCAGGCAATAGCCGCACTGCGCGGCCTGCTCTTCGATGAACGCCTGCTGCACCGGATGCAGCGCCGCGCGCGTGCCCAACCCTTCGAGCGTGGTGATCTCGCGGCCCACGGCCACTTGCGCGGTCGTCACGCACGCGCGCGTCGGCATGCCGTCGAGCAGGACCGTGCACGCGCCGCACTCGCCCAGGCCGCAGCCGAACTTCGGCCCGTTCAACGCGAGGTCGTTGCGCAGCAGGTAGAGCAGCGGCGTGTCGGCGGCGGCGCAGACCCGATGGGTCGCGCCGTTTACATTCAGCACGAGCGGCGCGGGACGGTTCATCACCATGCTGTCCACGTCTTGCGGCGCGCGCTCAGAACACCACCGGCACTTCGGTGGCCGGCGGCGTGTTGCGGCTGCGCCGGCAGCGGATCAAGCCGTCGATCATCACCATGCCCACGCCCGGAATGTCGCCGAGCTGCACGCTTTCGAGCAGCGTGTCGGCTGCCGTGTGTTGCGCGCGGTCCATGAACACCAGGTCGGCGGGACGGCCCACTTCGATCAGGCCCTGGCGCAGATTGCGTTGCCGCGCCGTGTTGCCGGTCGCGAAGCAGAACGCGATTTCGGCGGGCACGTCGGCCAGGCTCGAAATCAGTGCGATCATCCGCAAGATGCCGAGGGGTTGCACGCCGGAACCGGCGGGGCTGTCGGTGCCGAGAATGATCCGATGCGGACACTTCAGTTCGATCGCATGACGCGCGGTCAGCAATGCGATCCGTTCGTTGCCGTTGTGGACGATCTCCAGAGCGCGGCTCGACTGCTCGCACAGGTCGCACACATGCCGGTACGACAGCGACGTATGCCCGCCGTTGATGTGGCCGATCACGTCGGCATCGGCGGCCAGCACCACGTCGCGATCGATCAGCCCCGAGCCGGGAATCGACGGGCCGCCCGTGTGGATCGTGCTTTGAATGCCGTACTTGCGCGCCCACGCGACCATCTGCGCGGCTTCCTCACCGCCCTTCACGCTGCCGAGGCCCACTTCGCCGAGCAGTTTCACGCCCGCTTCGGACAGCTCCTTGAAGTCCTCTTCGACCATGCCCTTCTCGATCACCGGCGCGCCCGCCATCACCTTGACGCCGCCGCCGACACCCGCGCCGCGCATCCCTTCGAACGACCGTTGCGCGGTGATCGCAAGCGCCTTCACGCCGAGCACATCTTTCGGACGACCAGGCAAATGCACTTCGCCGGCGGAGATCATCGTCGTCACGCCGCCGTTCAGATTCGATTCGATCCAGCCCATCTGGTTCTGGCGCGGCGTCCAGTCGCCGAACACCGGATGCACATGCGAGTCGATCAGGCCGGGCGCCACCGTGGTGCCTTTGCAATCGACCGTAGTCCGCGCGCCTTCGAGGTCGCAGTCCTTCTCCTTGCCGAGCGCGACGATCACGCCATCGTCGATCACCAGCGTGTCCGCGTCGAGAATCGGCTGGTCGATGTCGCCGGATAACAGCAGCCCAATGTTCGTTACCGCGACCTTGCCCGACAAGCCTGTCAACGTCTCTGCTGCCATCTGCTTCTCCTTTCGCAACGACTGCCTCGGCCACGCCGGCGTGCACCCCGCACGCCGCGCGCGCCGCTGGAATCACACGCTCAGATAAGCGCGCCTGACTGCTTCGTTCCGTGCGAGTTCGCCGATCGTGCCGCTAAAACGGATCTGCCCTTTTTCGAGCACATACGCGCGGTCGCTGACCAGCTCGGCGAAGTGCAGGTTCTGTTCGGACAGCAGAATCGATAGCCCTTCGCGCTTGAGTTCGAGAATCATGTTCGCCATCTGTTCGACGATCAGCGGCGCGACGCCTTCCGACGGCTCGTCGAGCAGCACCAGATATGGATTGCCCATCAGCGTGCGCGACACGGTCAGCATCTGCTGCTCGCCGCCGCTCATCTGGCCGCCTGGACGGCGAGGCATTTCGCCCAGATTGGGAAAGAGGCGAAACAGCTTTTCCGGCGTCCATTGCGGCGCGCCCTCGCGCGGCGGCTGACGGCCGGTGTCGAGGTTCTCCATCACCGTGAGATCCGCGAACACGCGGCGGTCCTCGGGCACGAAGCCCATGCCCATTCGCGCGATTCTGTACGGCGGTAACGCAGTGATGTTCTGGCCGCGAAACGTCACCTCGCCGTGACGGCGCGGCAGCAGACCCATCACCGCTTTCATCGTGGTCGATTTGCCGGCGCCGTTGCGGCCCATCAGCGCGACGACTTCGCCGCGGCCGACTTCGAGGCCGACATCGAACAGGATATGCGCGCGGCCGTAGAACGCGTTGAGGCCGGAGACTTTCAGCATCGGCTCGCTCATTGCAGCGCTCCTTGTCCCGCTTGGCCCGCCGCGGTGTCATCTAGCGGTGCGTGCGGCCGGAAGGTCTTGCCGGTGCCGAAATAGACTTCCTGCACGCGCGGGTCGTTGCGGATCGTTTCGGCGTCGCCCTCGGCGATCAGCTTGCCGCGCGCGAGCACGATCATGCGATCGGCGTAAGCGAATACAACGTCCATGCTGTGCTCGGTAAACAGCACGCCGATCTTGTGCCCGGTGACGAGACGTTTGGTCAGTGCCATCAACTCGTTGCGTTCCTTCGGCGCCATGCCGGCGGTGGGTTCATCCATCAGCAACAGCTTCGGGCGATTGGCGAGCGCAATCGCCAGTTCGACGCGTTTCACGTCGCCATACGCGAGCACGCCGCACGCGCGTTTCGCATCGGCGCCCATGCCGACCTGTTCGAGCAGCGCGAACGCTTCGTCGGCGTAGCGTGAGCCCGCGGGCTTCCAGAGGCCGAAAGTCTTGCGTTCGCGCGACACCAGCGCGGTCTGTACGTTTTCGAGCACGGTCATTGAATTGAAGGTCGCGGCAATCTGGAACGTGCGGCCGACGCCGAGCCGCCAGATGTCGCGTGGACGCATGCCGACCAGTTCTTGACCGTCGAGACGGATCGATCCGGACGACGGCTGCAACTGCCCGTTGACCATGTTGAAGCAGGTCGACTTGCCCGCCCCGTTCGGCCCGAGCAGCGCGAGCAGTTGACCGGCTTCGAGATCGAACGAGACATTGTCGACAGCCTTCAGGCCGCCGAACGATCTGGAGAGACCCGAGACGCGCAGCAAGCTCATAGTCCCTCCTTGATCGCGGCGGCGCGTTGCGACGGCGACACGGCGCTTGTGTCGGCGGCGTCGGCGGTGTCGTCGCCGAAACGCTCGCGAATGAAGCCGACAATCCCTTGCGGAAACGCGATCACCAGCAGCAGGATCGCGACGCCCAGCAGCGCCTGCCAATAGTCGGTCTGCCGCGCGACGGTGTCCTGCAGCCACGTGAACACGGCCGCGCCGACGATCGGTCCGCTCAAGGTCTGCAAGCCGCCGAGCAGCACCATCACGAGGCCGTCCACCGAACGGCTCACACTGATCACTTCCGGCGAGATCGTCCCCTTCGAGAACGCGTACAGCGATCCGGCGAGCCCGCAGAACAGCGCCGCGATCACGAACGCCGCCCACTGCACGCGCTTCACGTCGATGCCGATCGCCTCGGCGCGCAACACGGAATCGCGCGACGCCCGCATCGCGTAGCCGAGCGGCGAGAACAGCATCTTGCGCAGCAACCACACGCCGATCACCGCGCAGACCAGCGTCAGGTAGTAAAACGCCACCGGCGACGACAACCAGTTCGACGGCCATAAGCCGAGCACGCCATTGCTGCCGCCTGTCACGTCGTCCCACTGGAACACGACCGACCAGACGATCTGCGCGAACGCGAGCGTCAGCATCGCGAGATAAACACCGGAGAGGCGCACGCAGAACCAGCCGAACACCAGCGCGCCGCCGACCGCGAGCAGCGGTCCGAGCAACAGCGCGGCTTCCATCGGCAGATTCAGCACTTTGAGGAACAACGCGGCGCCGTATGCGCCGAGGCCGAAGTAAGCGGCGTGGCCGAACGAATGCATGCCGCCCGGTCCCATGATGAAATGCAGGCTCGTCGCGAACAACACCGCGATCAGGATTTCGACCAGCAGCACCGGCATATACGGAAACGCGTTAGCCGCCAGCGGCGCGAGCACGAGGACCAGCAACGCGAGCGCGGCCAGCCACTTCAGGCGCTTGCCCGCCGGACGCAACGGCGTTTCCGGCGCCGCCATCCCACGCACCACGGCGCCCGCGCGGCCGAGCAGACCCCAGGGCCGCACCACCAGCACGACCGCCATCACGACGAATTCGGCCACCAGCGTAAAGCGGCTCAACGACAAGCCGACACCGAGGATCGTCACATGGCCGATTCCGATGCACAGCGCCTTGATCTCCGCGATGATCAGAGCGGCGACGAACGCGCCCGGAATCGAACCCATGCCGCCGACCACGACCACAACGAACGCATTGCCGATGGTCTCCAGATCCAGCGACAGATTCGCCGACATGCGCGGCCCTTGCAGCGCGCCGCCAAGACCGGCGAGAAACGCGCCGACGAAAAACACGCCGGTAAACAGCCACGCCTGATTGATGCCGAGCGCGCCGAGCATCTCGCGATCCTGCGTCGCGGCGCGCACCAGCGTGCCCCAGCGCGTGCGCGTCAACGCGTACCACAGCAGCAGCAACACCACCGGCCCGATTACGATTAGCGCGATGTCGTAGGTAGGCAGCGGATGGCCGAGAAAATCGACCGCGCCGGCCAGATGCGGCGCGCGCGGCCCGAACAGATCTTCGGGGCCCCACAGCCACAGCGCGGCGTCGCGAAAGATCAGCACCAGCGCGAAGGTGGCGAGCAGGTGGAACAACTCGGGGGCCTGATAGATGCGCCGCAACACGATCATCTCGACCAGCGCGCCCAGCACCGCGACCACCAGCGCGGCAGCCAGCACCGACAGCCAGAAGCCGCCCGCCGTATGTCCGAAGCGGCTCGCAATGCTGTACGCGACGTAGATGCCGAACATATAGAACGAGCCGTGCGCAAAGTTGACGATGCGCGTCACGCCGAAGATCAGCGACAAACCGGCGGCGACCAGAAACAGCGTCGACGCGTCGGCGAGTCCGTTGACCAGCTGTACCAGCAAATTCGAAAGCATCACGACCCTCGGCAGCTTGCTGAACGGCGCATGCGCGGCAGGCGCAGACGGCGCGATCGGCAGATCGTTGCAGCGCGTGCGGCCCCATGCGCGCACGCGTCAACGGCGGGACAGTAACCCGAAAGAATTCTCCTTGGGAAGCGGCGAAGCAACCGGATGCAAACTCAGCGCAAACCGTCTTCGCCCTTGATCTCACTCACCTGCAAGCCGCCGATGCGCGGCAACGGCCGGCCCGACGCGGTCACCGCAACCGCCACGACGATTTCATTCGCGCGCGGCGCGTCCGACACGCGCGCCTCGATCGCATCGAAATGACTGCGCACGAAGGCGGCATCCTTGTGGCCGAGCGGCACGTCGATCGCGGTGCCGAGCGTGCCCATCTTCTTCGCCGACGGCACCAGCGCCGCGCCCTTTTCGACTGCGGCCCGCAGCGGCGCGCCGAGCTTCGGGTGCAGGATCGCGGCCGCATGTTCCAGCTCGCCCGCCTCGCCGACGATCGCAGCCTTGCCGTAGCTTTGCGCGTCGCCGGGCGCGATGCCGAGCGCCTCGACGCACCGGTTGCCGAGCAACGCGCCGAGCTCTTCGCCGGCTTCGATCAGCGCGTCGAGTTTGGCCTCGTAGCGGCCCGCATACGGATTGTCGATCACCGCGATCGCGACCGCGCGACGCGCGGGTGGATCGATAGCCTGGCCCATTTCAATGCGAGTTTCATCCACCTGCACGACCAGCTTGCGAAGCTTGATTGCCATTTCGCTCTCTCCGGATTTCGATGCCTGTTGCGCGTTGTTCGATATTGCGGCGCTGCCACTTTTCGCTGCGTCGATGCAACGCTTCAACGCAAACCGTCCTTGCCTACGATCGCCTCTTTCGCGAGGCCGCCGACGCGCGCATGTACGCGCTGCCCCGTGCTCATCACGAGGATGTACACGAGTTCGTCGGCGGCGGGCGCGCCTGGGACGCGCACTTCGATCGCGTCGAAGTGGCTGCGCACGTAGCTCGCGTTGACATGTGTGAGCGGCACGTCGAGCGCGGTGGACGGCGCGCCGACTTTTTTCGTCGACGGCACGATCGCGTTGGTCGGCACGCCGTTTTTCTCCAGCAGTTCACGCATTGCATAGCCGCCGGGTACATGCCACAACGCGCCATGCTCGAGTTCGCCGCGTGCGCCGACGATCGCGCCCTTGCCATAACTTTCGATCGACGCGTGCGGCACCGCCATCGCCGCGAGCAGCCGTTGCGCCATATCGAAGCCAATGGGTTTGAGCGCTTCCATCGCGTGCTCGATTTTCGCTTCGTAGCGGCCGGCGAACGGGTTGGTCATCACCGCGGCAATCGCGCCGCGTCTGAGCGGCTGCGCGGGCGCGGGGCCGAACTCGTGGAAGATATCTTCGACGTGCGTCAGCACGCGGCGTATTTCGAACACGGAGCCTCCGTTATTGTAGGGGCGCGACGCGCGGGCAACACGGCGATTTCATGAATGCCGGCGACGCGCACCCGCCCTTGCAGGAACAGCGCGGCGCCTTCGATCAAGCCTTGCTCTCGCAGACGCTGTGCCACAGCTACGCCGCGCGCAAGCGCGAGTTCGATCAGCGGCTGCGGTAACGCAGGGACGTCGACGGTGACGAGCAAGTCGCCCAGATCGCTATCGTCCTTCAACGACGACGCCGGACGACGTACGATTCCCGCATGGTCCAGTCCATGTTCATGGTCCAGATTCACTGCGTTCGCGATCATCGTCGCGGCGGCGTCGGCAGTGGCGGCGTCGCGGGCGAGCACGGTCACGCTGTCGGCGATGCCCAGGCTGAAGCTGCGGCCGCGCCAGCCGCTGGTCGCGATGCCGCGCACCGGCACGCTCGCGTCGAGCGTCAGGTTGGCGTCGAGCGCATGATCGCGTGAGAGATGCGCGCCGGAGCAGTTCGCGAGATCGGCGAACACGCCAACGCGGTACTGCTGCCCTTCGGTCAGATAGAGTGCGATGTCGCCGCCATTGTTGATGAACGCGCGCGCGACGCCTTCGCGCGCGAACGCCGCGATCAGTTCGTCGGCGACGCTGCCCGCTACGGCCGCCATCGGCGTGATGTAACGCTCGCGATATGGATGGCACGCGGACCACATGCGGCGCGCCACCTGGCCTTTCAACGCGGTGTCGTGCAACGCGGCGTCGGACGGCACGGGCTGCCGGAGCAGTTTCAACTCGCCGACCAACTCGGGCAGCACATCCGCGAAACGCGCCCAGCATGCGTGATACGCGGCCTGCACCGCGGCCGGCTCGCCGTCGGCGCCGAGGATCAGATCGATCGGCCCATGCTGCCAATGCCAGCGGTTTGCATCGAGCCGGGTGCGGGTGGGAGTCATCACGTTCGTCGCTTTCGTCGTGTGGGCATGTGTTTCGTGTTGGCGGGCGACGCGCGGTCAGCCGAGCATCGGCGGCATCGCGGGCGGCCACGGATTGTCGGGATTGCGCACCAACGTGCGGCGCGCGAGCGGTGCGCCTTCCGTATGTCCGGGTCCGTTCGCCAGCACACTCTCCATCGAGCGCACCGCGTCGAGATGGCCGCCGAGGTCACGATACGCGTCATACGTCATCGTGAATTCGATCGGCGCGACGATCGCGGGTGTGGGCACCGTGCCGAAAGAGCGGTCGGGCATCCGCGATACATCGACCATCACGGTGATGCCGCCACCGGGCCACACATACGCCGGCGCGCCGCCGCACGTCACGTTGACCAGCTTCTGTTTGATCGCGCGCGTGAGCAGCACCGGGTTCTCCGTGGCGCCCGCGCGCAGACTGCCGCCCGCGCCGCCGAGAAACAGCACCGTGGCGAGCGACGGCTCGCAGTTCTCGCCGATGCGTTCGACCGTGCGGCGCACCGCGTCCGGCATCGGCGCGATACGCGGCACGAGATCCCGATCGAGTTCGTACCACTGCGCGTGTTCGCCCGTGGTCGACACCATCAGCAATCGCATGCCCGGTTTCGCGACGTTGGGGTCGAAGCCTTCGACGATCGCCAGCGGGTCCTGAATGTCGGTGCCGCCCCAGCCGGTGCCGGGATTAGCGACCTGAAAGTAGCGGCCGGGCGTCGATTTGCGTCCGCGAATCTTCAGCCCCGAGCGCGTCATGCCGAGGCATCGGCCGGCCTGGTGTTCGGTAAGCACGCCGGTGATGTGATCGTCGACGACCACCACTTCGTCGGCATGACCGAACCATTGCTTCGCGAAGATGCCGATGGTCGCGGAACCACAGCCCACGCGCATGCGCTGTTCCTCGACGCCGTCGACCACCGGTGCCGCACCCGCGCGAATCACGAGACTCGCGCCGCCGTCGATGGTCAACTCCACCGCTTCCTTGTTGCCGAGCGCGAGCATCATGTCGCACGTTACGCGGCCTTCTTTCTTGCTGCCGCCGGTCAGATGGTGCACGCCCCCGAGGCTCAGCATCTGCGAACCGTACTCCGCGGTGCTCACGTGGCCGACAATCTCGCCGTGACAGCGCACGTTCGATTGCTCCGGCCCGAGAAAGCGATCGGTGTCGATTTTCACCTTGAAGCTGCAGTAGCTGAAGATGCCTTCGGTGACGACAGTGATCATATCGACGTCGTCGAGCTTCGACGCAACGATGAAAGGCGCGGGCTTGTAGTCGGGATAGGTGGACGATGCGCCGATGCCGGTGACGAATAGCGCCTCGTCGGCGGCGCGATCATTCGCTCCGGACGGCGCACCGAATTCGACGGTGGGTTCCGCCTCAGGCCCACTTGCGCCCGCTTCGGCCACTAACGGCGAGCGCGCGAGAAACACCACCGGATCGACGCGGATCAGCCGCCCGTCCGCATTCGCGTAACGATCGCACGCGCCGGTGCGCCCTGCCGATATCTGGCACAGCACAGGACACGCATTGCATTCGATCTTGTTCGACGCCATGCGCTCGCTGCGCGGCGCCGCCTTGTCGAGCACGGTAGGACCCGGTGTCGACGCGGTTTCGCCGTCGACACTGTCCGCGCCGAAATCGACCTTCGTATGTTCTGTCATGGCGGGGTTCCCATACGACGACATTACAAGCGGTCCTGCCCGACTGCCAAATCACCCTTGTTTCAGGGGACTTTTGCGTGGCACGCCCATTTTCATGTTGCGGCCACTCACCATTGATGTAGTATCTTCTACACCAAACTCGATTGAAATCTACTCGATCAAAATAGACTGTGCAACGTGTTTCCGGCCGCGCGAGAGAATGTTGCGACGCGGCATCGGCGGATGAATCACGCTTCAATCTACGCCGAAGCGGCGCGGCGCGCAGCACCTGAAGCGGGCGGTATGATGATGGCGCGAGCATGCCTCGCTCGTGCACGAGTCGCTGCCGTGCATGCCGTTTTATTGACACCAACAAAGAGATCCGAGACCGCCATGAGTCCCACTGCCGTCCGCAAGCCGGGCGCCACCGGCATCCGTGCGAAACAGGCGCAGGACACTCGCGCCAAGCTTCTGAAAGCGGCAATCAAGGTCTTCGCGAAACAAGGCTATGCAAGCGGCCGCGTCGAAAGTATTTCGAAGGCCGCGCGTTCGCACGACCGTATGATCTATTACTACTTCGGCAGCAAGGAACAGTTGTTCGTCAAAGTGCTGGAAACGATCTACACGCAGTTCAACGAAGCGGAAAGCAAACTCGATCTCGATCTGGACGATCCGGTCCACGGCCTAGAACAGATGGTCGAATTCGTCTGGCAGTACTACCTCGATCATCCGGAGTTCGTCACGCTGCTGTCGAGCGAAAATCTGCACCAGGGCAAGCACGCGAAAAAATCGCTGAAACTGAAGGAGATTTCGGGCTACGCGATTTCGGTCGTGCAAAAGTTGTTGGACGCCGGTCACGCGCAAAACGTGTTTCGCGCCGACATCAGGGCGCGAGACGTGTATCTGATGATCGCGTCGCTCGGCTATTTTTATAACGCCAACCAGTACACGTTGGGCGCGTTTCTCGGCGAGCCGTTGATGGAGAAGGCGGCGCTCGAACATTGGCGCGAGGTCATCAAGGACACGGTGTTGCGTGCGGTGCGTTTGCAGTTGCCGGAGAGTGCGGCGGCGAACCCGGCGGCGGGTGCAACTGCGGCTGCGGTCACGGCTTCGGCGAATGACAGCGGAAAGGAAAGCGAAAACGAACACGGGCGCGGCGCTGCATAAACGAACGCGCGCCGGACAAGCGGCGCGCGTTTCATTGCGAGACTACAAACGAACAGCGTTACGGCTTTGCGGCTGCCGCCGCGTCGTCTTCGCGGAACAGTTTGTCCGCGAGGTGAAACGCCGAATTAGCCGCCGGCACACCACAATAAATCGCCGTTTGCAGCAGCACTTCCTTGATCTGCTCGCGCGTCACGCCATTGTTCTTCGCGGCGCGCAAGTGCAGCGCGAGTTCTTCGCTGCGATTGAGCGCAACCATCATCGCGATGGTCAGCAGGCTGCGCGTATGACGCGGCAAGCCGTCACGCGTCCAGATTTCGCCCCACGCATAGCGGGTGATCAGGTTCTGAAACTCTTCGGTCAACTCGGTGCGGTTCGCGAGCGACCGGTCGACGTGCGCGCTGCCCAGCACCGCGCGACGCACGCCGAGCCCAGCTTCGTAGCGGTCCTCGTCGTTCATTTCGTCTCCGTCAGGAAATCGAGCACGGTCTTCGTAAAAGCGTCGGCCTTCTCGATGTTGGAAATGTGCGAAGCGTCCAGTTCGACGTAACGCGCGCCCGGAATCGACTGCGCGAGTTCGCGGCCTTGCGCGGGCGTCGCGGCCAGGTCGTGCGTGCCGCTGATCACCAACGTCGGCAGCTTGATGCCAGCCGTTTCGGGACGCAGATCGGTCGCGTCGATCGCGTCGCAATTCGATGCGTAGCCTTCCTTGTCGGTGTGCACGAAGACATCGCGAATCATCGCCAGCACCACCGGCTCGCGTTCGAAGTAGTCGGCCGTGAACCAGCGCGGCAGAACCGCGTCGGCCAGCGCGAGCATGCCTTCACCGCGCGCCTTCGCGGCGCGCGGCACCCACACTTCCGGCGAACCGATACGCGCCGCCGTATTGCACAGCACCACACGCTCGAAACGGTCGCCATGACGCGCGGCCAGCGCGACGCCGGTCAGGCCGCCCATCGAGATCCCGCAGAAATTCGCGCGGGCGATCTTCAGCGTATCCATCAGGCCGAGCACGTCGCCGGCCAACTGGTCGATCGAGTACGGACCCTTCGGCGCTTCCGAGTGGCCATGACCGCGCGTGTCGTAGCGCAGCACGCGGAAGCGTTTGGACAGCGCCGCGACTTGCGGCGTCCACATGGACAGATCGCTGCCGAGCGAATTCGACAACACGATCCACGGCGCGTTGCCGTGACGGTCGCCGTCGATTCGATAGTGAAGCTCGGTGCCGTTGACTGCGGCGTAGGGCATGCCGGTTACTCCTTGGAATGGGCGCGCTGGGCGCGCGTGGTGTGAAGTGCCAGCGCGGCGTCCACATAAGCGTGCGCCTGACCGACGTATTGAGCGGGATCGAGTAATTGCTTCAGACGCTCGAGCGGAAGATGCGTGGTGACGGCCGGGTCGGCGGCGAGCACGTCGAAGAGCGTCTGCCCGTCGCGGATCGCGGCTTTCGACGCACGCTCGACGAGGTGATGCGCGTCGAGCCGGCCGATGCTGTCGCCGAGCGCAAGCATGACCGCTTCGCCGAGAATCAGGCCATGGGTGACGTCGAGATTCGCGGCGAGGCGCGGCACGTTCACGTTCAGCCCGGCGGCGATCTGTTCGACGTTGGCGAGCGCGCCGCCCGCGAGGCGCGCGAGGTCCGGCAGCGCGTCCCACTCGGCTTGCCAGCCGCCGAGCGCGCGCTCGTGCTCCTGTACCATGCCGGCGAACACGGTGGCGACCAGCCCCGGCGCGCGCGTGGCGGCGGTCAGCACGGCGGCGCAGCCGACCGGATTGCGCTTGTGCGGCATCGTCGACGAACCGCCCTTACCGGCAGCAGCGGGCTCGGCCAGTTCGTCGATTTCGGTTTGCATCTGCAATGAGATGTCGCGCGCGATTTTGCCGAGCGTGCCGATCAGCATGCCGAACAGCGACGCCGTTTCAGCGATGCGGTCACGCTGCGTGTGCCACGGCAAGGTGGGCACCGCGAGACCGAGTTCTTTCGCGAGCGACTGTGTGACTTGCGGCGCGGCTTCGCGCAGGCTCGCGAGCGTGCCTGCCGCGCCGCCGAATTGCAGCACCAGCACACGAGCGCGCAATGCATCGAGCCGCTCGCGATGACGCAGCAGCGCGTCGAGCCATTGCGCGAATTTCAGGCCGAGCGTGATGGGCAGCGCCTGCTGCAACCAGGTACGGCCGATCATCGGTGTCGCGCGATGGGTGGCCGCGAGTTTCGCCACGGCGTCGCAGGTGGATTGCAGGCTCGCGTCGAGCAGATCGAAGGTGTCGCGTAATTGCAGCACCGTCGCCGTGTCGATGATGTCCTGGCTCGTCGCGCCCCAATGCACGTATTTCGACGCTTCGGCGTCGGCCGCTTTGACGCGTGCGGTGAGCTGCTTGACGAGCGGAATCGCGAGGTTGCCGCCGAGCGCGGCGTCGCGCGCGAGCGCGTCGGCGTCGAGCTGATCGGCCTGGCAGGCCGCTTCGATCGCGGGCACGGCGGACTGGGGTATCACTTGATGCGCGGCCGAAGCGCGCGCGAGCGCGGCTTCCACATCGAGCATCCGTTGCAGCGTGGCACGCGGCGCCCAGATGTCGTTCATCGGCTGTGTGCCGCAAAGAAGGCCGGTCAGACGGGCGCTGGAGTCGAGCATGATGACGTCGATGTTCGAGGGAATCGGGAGTGAAGGTTGCATGCGGGCAGAGCGCGGTGCGTCACGATGCGATACGTCGACCCCAAGCGCCAGAACGCTAAAGCATCGCCCGCCGCCGCATGAACGGTACACAGTGCCGCACGCGGGGTTGCGCTGTATTGTGCGCCAAACGCGGTCGGTCTGTCGCCGAGGTTGTCATGCAAGCGTGCATGAGACTGGCGCCTCATGCGCGCTTGCATAACCGGAAGACGTGGCGGGGCCGCGTCAGGCCGCGCGAGCCGCCTGCGTACCGTCGGTCAGCGGCACACCGGTCAGCTTCAGCAGCTCATCGAAGTCGATGTCCGAGAAAATCTCACGCACCACGAGGCCCTGCTCGGTCACGTCGATCATCGCGAGGTCGGTGTAGATGCGGTCGACGCAACGCACACCCGTCACCGGATACGTGCACTCGGCGGCGATCTTGCTTTCGCCCTGCTTGGTCAGGTGCTCCATCATCACATACACCTGCTTCGCGCCGATCGCCAGATCCATCGCGCCGCCGACCGCCGGAATCGCGTCGGGCGCGCCGGTGTGCCAGTTCGCCAGATCGCCCTTGGACGACACCTGGAACGCGCCGAGCACGCAGAAGTCCAGATGGCCGCCGCGCATCATCGCGAACGAATCCGCGTGGTGAAAGTAAGCGCCGCCCGTCAACAGCGTGACGTGCTGCTTGCCGGCGTTGATCAGTTCGTCGTCTTCCTCGCCTTTGGCGGGCGCCGGGCCCATGCCGAGCAGGCCGTTTTCGCTGTGCAGGAAGATTTCCTTGTCGGCGCCGAGGTGGTTGGCCACCAGCGTCGGCACGCCGATGCCGAGGTTCACGTAAGCGCCTTCGGGGATGTCCAGCGCAACGCGCTTGGCCATTTCATCGCGGGTCAGTTTTTTCATGTCGGTCTCCGGTTCAGGCAGCAGCGTCGTGAGGATTGGGCGTCGGGGCGTGTGCCGCTTGCGGCACTGCAATCACGCGCTGCACGAAAATACCGGGCGTCACGATGTTTTCCGGATCGAGCGCGCCGAGCGGCACCACTTCCGACACCTGCACGATCGCGGTTTTTGCCGCGCTTGCCATGATCGGGCCGAAATTGCGGGCCGTCTTGCGATAGACGAGGTTGCCCCAGCGATCGCCCTTGTACGCCTTGATCAGCGCGAAGTCCGCATGCAGCGGCGACTCCAGCACGTAATGCCGGCCGTCGATCAGACGGGTTTCCTTGCCTTCGGCGAGCTTGGTGCCGTAAGCGGTGGGCGTGAAGAAACCGCCGATGCCCGCGCCCGCCGCACGAATGCGCTCCGCCAGGTTGCCTTGCGGCACCAGTTCGAGTTCGATCTCTCCCGCGCGATACAGCGCGTCGAACACATACGAGTCGGTCTGGCGCGGGAACGAGCAGATGATCTTGCGCACGCGCTTGGCCTTGAGCAGCGCCGCGAGGCCGATGTCGCCGTTGCCCGCATTGTTGTTGACGATGGTGAGGTCGCGCGCGCCCTGCTCGATGAGCGCGTCGATCAGCTCGGACGGCATGCCGGCCGTGCCGAAGCCGCCGATCATGACGGTCGCGCCGTCGTGAACATCGGCGACCGCCGATTGAAGTGACTCGAAAATCTTGTTGATCATGTCGAATTTCCTTTTGGGGCGCTGCGTGCCGTGGAGCTGACTGCCATGGGCCGGCAGCGCTGCCGCGGAACGGTCTCCGGGCCAATGCGGGCGGCGGCTCGCGCAGTGGGGATGCAAGCTGGCGCCTTCGGTGGGTTCACTGTCGATTTGTTCGATGTATGAACATGGATTCGTTTAGCGAACGTTCCGGCGATTATGGTTGCCCTTCGGGCGGGTTGTCAAGGCGGGGAAATCCCCTTAATCATAGGTTCTTGTCCGCGACAATGACGGGTTCGCTGGGCGCGACCGGTTGTTAGCGGTGAGCAAGGTACAGGCCCGCCGCGCCGCATGCGGCATGCCGCGCGCCGGTCCGTCAAAGGAAAAACCTACTATCTACAACGGCGATTTCTCGGCTACCCTCTATGTCACTGGCGAATAGCCGTACACTCCCCGCCTTATCCAGCGCCGCAGGCAAATCAAAAGCATGTCCGAGACACAACTGGATCTGAACCTGATCCCCTATCTGGTCGCAATGGAAGACGCCCGCAACGTCAGCCGCGCCGCCGAACAGCTCGGCGTGAGCCAGCCGCGCGTGAGCACCGCGTTGGGCCGCCTGCGGGAATACTTCAACGATCCTCTGTTCGTGCGCACGTCCAAAGGCATGGAGCCCACGCCGCGCGCGCTCGCGATCCTGCCCGCCGCCCGCGACGCGCTGCTGCGCATCGAGAAAGGCATGCTCGACGTGCAGGACTTCGATCCGGCCACCAGCACCCATACCTTCTCGATCGCGCTGTCCGATGTCGGCGAGATCGTGTTCCTGCCGCGGCTTCTGCAACTCTTTGCCGAACGCGCGCCGTGCGCGAATCTGCGCTCGGTGACGCTGTCGCCGTCGCAGGTGGAACGCGGCCTCGAATCGGGCGACGTCGACCTCGCGGTCGGCTATTTCCCGGACCTCGCGGGCAACAACTTTTTCCAGCAGCGGCTCTTCACGCACCGTTTCATATGCCTGATGCGCACGGGGCATCCGCTGTCCAAGGCGCCGCTCACGCTCGCGCAGTTCGTGGCAGCCGGTCACGCGGTGGTGCGCGCCGAGGGCCGCAGCCAGGAAGTCCTCGAACACTACCTGGAAAAGAAACACATCAAGCGCCGCGCGGTGCTCGAAACGCCGCACTTCATGAGCCTGCCGTTCATCCTCGCGCGCAGCGATCTACTCGCGACGGTGCCGCACGCGATCGGCTTCGCCTATGTGTCGGAGCATGCGTCGATCACGCTGGTCGAGCCGCCGCTGCCATTGCCGCGCTTCGATCTGCGCCAGCACTGGCATCGCAAGTTTCACAACGATCCGCGCCTGAGCTGGCTGCGCGGCGTGGTCGCCGAACTGTTCAACGACGCGATGGACGAGTGGCCGAAGTGAACCAAACGGGAGTTGTCCGGAAGCGGCCCAGAGCGGTCCCGAAGCGATCCCACGATAGTCCCAACGGCTGCGCCCCGACTCCCAAAGGGGACATCGACACGATTGAACGCAAAACATGGAACAATGGCCGCACTCATTGAACCCGCGCGCTCCGTACTGGGTCGACGCGCGATCCCGGAGGAGCAACGCATGACCAGCAGCAAGGCAAAGAAAACCAAACCCGCAGCGGCCGCGCAACGTCCGAGCCGCGATGAAGCTGAAGCCGCCGTTCGCGTGCTGTTGCGCTGGGCCGGCGACGATCCGCAGCGCGAAGGTCTGATCGACACGCCGGCGCGCGTGGTGCGCTCGTACGAGGAGTTCTTCGCGGGGTATCAGGTCGACCCGCGCGAGATTCTCGCCCGCACCTTCTCCGAAGTGGACGGCTACGACGAGATGATCGTGCTGAAAGACATCCGCTTCGAAAGCTATTGCGAACATCACATGGTGCCGATCATCGGGCGCGCGCACGTCGCGTATTTGCCTGGGCATCGGGTGGTCGGCATCTCGAAGCTGGCGCGCCTCGTCGATGCGTTCGCCAAGCGGCTGCAGATTCAGGAAAAGATGACGGTGCAGATCGCCGACACGTTGAACGAAGTGCTGCAACCGGCGGGCGTCGGCGTGATACTCGAAGCGGCGCACCAGTGCATGTCGACGCGCGGCGTGCACAAGGCCGGCGTGACGATGGTCACGTCGCGCATGCTGGGCACGTTCCGCACCGATCCATCGACGCGCAGGGAGTTTTTGTCGATCGTTGGGAACCCGGGAGTGGTGTCGGTCGCGAATACCTGAGCGGAAACCGGGTGGAGCGGCGGGCCGGGCTGTGAGGTGTTTCATGCCGCCCCTTTGGGCGGCACGCTCACGCTACCACTTTGGCCGCTGCCTTAGCGGCTCCTTCGCGCCGCGCCAGTCGGCGCGAGCGCGATCCTCAGCCCGGGTTTGCGCGCCGCTAGCCCGCCTGGTGCTTGCATATCCCCACACGCAAAACCCGGCACGGTCCTCACGGCACAAAACCGAGCGCGGCGCGTTCGCGTCGACGGACAAGGCTGCCGGTCCAGACCATCGTCAGCGCTCAAAGCAGACACCCCGTCTATCCCCAGGTTCATGCGCGGACATCCCCAGTCCGGCTCGAAACCGCACACAACCCGCGCGGCAACCACACCGCCTCGCCAGCCTCGCCGCCCAGCGCTCGCCACGAACCGACCGCGTGATCATGCGGGCGCCCCCTACGCCATCCCGGCCCACGATCCGTCGGGTATGCTGAGCGCACGGAGCACCGGTTGGACAAACGATCCACCGGCCCGCGCGTCGGGAACAGCCCTTGCATGAGCGTCGGGCGACCTCGAAACTCGCCGGCCCAACCGCATTAACAGGAGCTCCTCAATTGGTAGAAATTCCGTCTTCGGCGGTTTCAACCTGGGGCGGCGCAGCCGTGTTTGTCAACGTCATGTTGACGCGTCTCGGCGTGCCAATCCCCGCGGTTCCGATGCTGCTGTTCGCGGGTTCGGCGATCGCCGCGGGCACCCTCTCCTTCTGGCCGATCCTCGGCGCGGCGGTCCTCGGTGCGATGATCGGCGATGGCACCTGGTTTACCGCCGGCCGCCTCTATGGCCGCAAGCTGCTCGCTGCGCTCGGCCGTCTGTCGCCCGCCGTCGATTCGAAAGTCGAGACCGCCCGCTCGCTGTTCGAGCGCTTTGGCGTGCCGCTCGTGTCGGTCTCGAAGTTCGTCCCCGGGCTCGGGCTCATCACGCCGCCGCTGATGGGCAGCACCGCCGTCGACAGCCGCATCTATGCAGCCTGGGATCTGACGAGCGTGGTTGCGTGGGCCACGTTCTGGCTGCTCGGCGGCGCCGCGGCGGAGCGGGAGTTGCACATGCTGCTCGGGTTCGTCAGATCGCGCGGCGGCACGGTCGTCGATATTCTGTTGGGCACGGGGCTGATTTATCTGCTGTACCGTCTACATCTGCGACGCCGCGAGCGGCGCAAGTTCGCGGACACGGCGGCGCAACGTGCCGCTCGAGCAAGGCGCCGCATTGCGCCGCCCAGGGTGCTCGACGCGCGTCCCGCCGGGCCGGCGCTCGATGGGCCGCGCCGCATTCCCGGCGCGCTGGCGCTCGATCCTCACTCGCCCGAGCAGTTGAACGACGCGCTGCGCGCCTATGACAGCGTGATCTACTGCATCTGCCCGGACAGTGCGACCGCCAGCGAAGTCACGCAGCGCATGCGCAGCAATGGCTACACGCGGATTCGCGCATTGCCCGGCGGGCTCGACGCATGGCAGCGGCGCGGCTTTCCGGTCGAGCCGCTTGCGTCGGCGGACGATTTGGGTGGCCAACGCGTGCTGCAGTCACGCGGCGACACGCGCGGCGCGATCACGCTGCGCGGGTTTGCGCCGCGCAGCAGTCCAGGCACGTGAGGCCGCCGGCCGGGACACGCATTGGCTGTCGCCGCGCCGCGCTCAATGCTCATGCTCGCACTCAACTTCACTTTCACGCCGACGAGTCCTTCGCCATCGAACGCGCCGTCCACTGCGCCGAGCAGATCCGGTTGCGCCCGCCCGTCTTGGCCGCGTGGAGCTGCCGGTCGGCGGCGGCCAGCAGATCGAGCGCGTTCTCGCCCTCGGCCGGCACACAGCTCGCGCAGCCGATGCTCACCGTCACCGCGATGTTTTCTCCGTTGCTCTGCTCCACATGCTGGCCCTGCACCTTGCGGCGGATTTTCTCCGCGACGCCGTACGCACCCTCGGCCGCCGTTTCCGGCAGCACCACCGCGAACTCCTCGCCGCCATAGCGCGCCACGACGTGGATCGAGCGCCGCACCGTCGCCGAGATGCATTCGGCGACCGCGCTCAACGCCTCGTCGCCGCACGCATGGCCGTATGCGTCGTTGAATTGCTTGAGTGATCGACGTCGATGAACAGCACCGACAACGGCCGCCCGCTGCGCCGCGCGCGCCGCCATTCTTCGTCGAGCCGGGAATCGAGCACCCGGCGATTGCTGAGGCCGGTCAGCGGGTCGGTGGCGGCGAGGCGCAACAACGCGGCTGTCTCGCTTCATCGCTGCGCCCCCTGAATCCATTGTTCTTTGCAGCGTAGCAAAAATAGTTCGTCACGGAAAAGCACGCGCATTTCTCGGCCGGCACGCATCGAAGGAGCGCGATGCATGCTTTTTGCTAGTGAACGAAGCGTGATGTTCACGCGTGATGTCCGCGTCCCACCCCGTGGCTGCATGGCACAACGCGCTGCGGGCGACTATCTTTGAACCTATGATTCGGCGCTGGGCCGATGCGCGAGTCCGCGCGTCATATCGGTCGGGCTGTTAATGCACATGGCTTTGCTTAGGAGGATGTATGCGAATACTTATCGTCGGTGCGACGGGGCTGATCGGCGGCGAGATCGTCAAGCTGCTCTCGGCCGAACACGAGATCGTCACCGCGAGCCGCAAGGGCTCGGATCTGCACGTCGACCTCTCCGACAAACCCAGCATCGAGTCGATGTACCAGCAGGCGGGCACGTTCGACGCTGTCATCTGCGCGGCAGGAGCGGCGAAATTCGCACCGTTGGCCGCGCTTTCCGACGAAGACATCGCGTTCAGTCTCGCCAACAAGCTGATGGGCCAGGTCAACCTGGTGCGTTGCGGCGCGGCTCACGTGTCGCAAGGCGGCTCGTTCACCTTGACGAGCGGCGTACTCGCGCAACAGCCAATGGCGGGCAGCGCGGCGGTGAGCATCGTGAATGCGGGCGTGGAGGCGTTCGTCCGTTCGGCTGCGCTCGAATTGCGCGGCAAGGCCCGCGTCAACGTGGTCAGCCCAGGCTGGGTTGCCGAGACACTGGAGTCGATGGGCCGCGATCCGTCGCAAGGCGTGCCTGCCGCGATGGTCGCGCAAGCGTACAAACGGAGCCTCGGCGGCAGCGCCAGCGGCGAGGTGATCGGCGCTTCGTGAGCGCCTCGCCAATATAGGTCTTTTCGGATATCTGACTATCTTTATCCGCCACCGGCCGCGCGACGAATCGGCGCACCCGGCCCGGCCGGCGGGGCCGAAGCCCGCACAGAGGGCGCGCGCGCGACCGTCACGCCACTGTCATCATTGCGACACACAGGCCTCTCACGATCGTAAGTTCCGCGACAAACTCTGGGGCTCACGTCATGCCGGAACTTTCGTATCCGCAACCTGGTGCTGCAGGCAGTAAGGGGCGCAATCTCAGCCTCTTCGTTTTTATCGCCGTGATCGTCGCCGGTGCAATCTACTGCGCCGTGCATCTGCTGGACGATTTGCAATCGGTTCGCGAGAGCTCGGCTCTGCCCTATCTGTTGCTCGGCGTCGCGCTGCTGATCGCGCTCGGTTTCGAATTCGTCAACGGCTTTCACGACACCGCCAACGCGGTCGCCACAGTGATCTACACGCACTCGCTAACGCCCAACATCGCGGTGGTGTGGTCCGGGGCGTGGAATTTTCTCGGCGTGCTGACCTCGAGCGGCGCGGTTGCATTCGGCATTCTGCAATTGCTGCCGGTCGAGCTGATTCTGCAGGTGGGCAGCAGCGCCGGCTTCGCGATGGTGTTCGCGTTGCTGATCGCGGCAATCATCTGGAACCTCGGTACCTGGTATTTCGGACTGCCGTCGTCGAGCTCGCACACGCTGATCGGCTCGATCATCGGCGTGGGCCTGATGAACCAGTTGATGCACGGCACCAACGGCACGAGCGGCGTCGACTGGAATCAGGCGCTCGGCGTCGGCAAGTCATTGCTGTTCTCGCCGGTGGTGGGCTTTCTCGCGGCCGCTTTGCTGCTGCTGATCCTGAAAGCGGTGGTGCGCGTCCCCGAGTTGTACGCGGAGCCCAAAGGCAAGGCGCCGCCGCCGTTCTGGATTCGCTGCCTGCTGATTCTCACCTGCACGGGCGTGTCGTTCGCGCATGGTTCGAACGACGGCCAGAAAGGCATGGGCCTCATCATGCTGATCCTGATCGGCACAGTGCCGACCGCGTATGCGCTGAACAAAGCAGTCACGCCGGCGCAAACGCAAACCTTCGTCGCGGTCGCGCAGCAGACCACGGCGACGCTCGCCCTCTATACGCAAGGCGCCGCGCCGTCGGCGAATCCGCGCGCCGACGTCGAAGCGTTCGTGCGCACCCGTCAGCTGACGCCCGCCACGTTGCCCGCTTTGCAGCAGTTGACCGAGCAGATCGGCAAACAGGTCGGCGCATCCGGGTCGATGGCCGCCGTGCCGCAAAACATCGTCGATAACGTGCGCAACAACATGTACGTCGCGTCCGAAGCGATCCGCCTGATGCAGAAAGCGCAACAGCCGGTGTTCGCGCCGGAGCACGCCAAGGTCATCGCCAACTTCAAGGCGCAAACCGATCACGCCACCAAGTTCATCCCGACATGGGTCAAGGTGGCGGTGGCGATTGCGCTGGGTCTGGGGACGATGGTCGGATGGAAGCGCATCGTCGTGACGGTCGGCGAGAAAATCGGCAAGCAGCATCTGACCTACGGCCAGGGCGCGTCGGCCGAAATGGTGGCGATGGTGACGATCGGCGCGGCCGACATGTACGGCTTGCCGGTCTCGACGACGCACGTGCTGTCATCGGGCGTGGCCGGCACGATGGCGGCCAACGGCTCGGGCCTGCAATGGGGCACCGTGCGCAGCCTGGTGCTCGCGTGGGTGCTGACGCTGCCGGTGTCGATCGCGTTGGCGGCCGGTCTGTACTGGGTGTTCCGGATGGTGTTCTAACGACGCCCGGCCAGGGGCGGCCGGTTTCGCGACCGGTCTTGCCTCTGCATGAAAAAAGCGCGGCCAGGCCGCGCTTTTTCATTGCACCACGCACCGCTCAATACACCTCGGGCACGATCATCGAGTTGGGCACCGGCTGGCGGCTGTACTCGTCGTTATAGACGCGCGCCGGCAATTCGATCTGCGGATGCTCGATCTCGTGATACGGCACCTGGCTCAGCAGATGATGAATACAGTTCAGTCGCGCGCGCTTCTTGTCGACGGCCTGCACGACCCACCACGGCGCCTCCGGAATATGCGAGCGCTGCAGCATCACTTCCTTGGCCTGCGTATAGGCTTCCCAGCGGCGCCGGCTTTCCAGGTCCATCGGACTGAGCTTCCACTGCTTCAGCGGATCGTGAATGCGGTTCTGAAAGCGGATTTCCTGCTCTTCGTCGGTAATCGAAAACCAGTACTTGAGAATCTGCACGCCGCTGCGCACCAGCATCTTTTCGAATTCCGGCACCGAGCGGAAAAACTCTTCGTACTCTTCGTCGCTGCAAAAATTCATCACACGCTCGACGCCCGCACGGTTGTACCAGCTGCGATCGAACAGCACCATTTCGCCGCCCGCCGGCAGGTGCGACACGTAGCGCTGGAAATACCATTGCGTGCGCTCGCGATTATTCGGCGCCGGCAGCGCCGCCACGCGGCACACGCGCGGATTGAGCCGCTGTGTGATGCGCTTGATCGCGCCGCCCTTGCCCGCCGCATCGCGCCCTTCGAAGATGACCACGAGGCGATGGCCGGTCTGCACGATCCAGTCCTGCAGCTTGACGAGTTCGCCCTGCAAGCGGAACAGCTCGCGGAAATACAGCTTGCGCGCTTCGCGATGCTCGGGCGTGAAGCCATCCGCGCCGTCGATGATGCGGTCGTCGACCTCCATTTCGAGTTCCTCGTCGTAGGCGTCGATGAGGTCTTCCTCGAAACGGCGCTGCCGCTCTGCCAGCCATTCGGCTTCAGGTCTCGAATCCTGCTCTTTCATTGCGGCTCTCCAGGCAACAGAAATGGTTAAGCGCGCGGCGGCCAGCGCGACGCGAACGCGTTCGATTATCGAAGCGCCAGGTGTCAGCCGTGTTACCACCGTGGCCACCCGGGCGGCTCGCCGGCGGCGGGCGTGCGTTCGCTTGGGCGCCGCATGCTTGCGCACGTGTGCGGTTAGCACGCGTTGTGAACTTCATGATAGCGAGTTTTGCACGAACGTCCGGCGCTAATGTAATGGGCTAAAGCAGCGGCCTAAAGCAGCGGCCTAACCCAGCGGCCGCGCGAAACTGAGTTCGTGGCCGTCCGGATCGGTGATGTGGAAATAGCGCTCGCCCCACGGCGCGTCGGACGGTTCGAGCGATGGTTTCAGTCCGGCTGCCAGCGCTTTGCGGTAGAACGCGTCGACGTCCGATACGTAGAAGATCACGCGGCCCCACCAGTTGACCGGCGCGCGTGTATCGGCAATCAGGTTCAGGTACGAACCGCCGAACGTGAACGATGTAAACGCCTCACGCGGACCGCCGAACTTGATCGGGAAGCCGAGCGCTTCATAAAACGACACGGCGCGCGACATGTCGTGCGTGGCGAGCGTGATCGCACTGAGCGATTCGATCTGCGATTCGGCCGAGGTCGATGCGCTGGCGGAGGATGACGGCGTGGCTGCGGACATTGGGTGTCTCCTTGTGGCGTGGGCGAACCAAGTGTCTCACAGCCAGCCCCAACCCAACCCAACCCCCACCCGCCCTTGAAAACCCCCGCCGCGCCCTGCATCTGCGGGTCCGCTAATCCGGAGCATCGCCATGGGAAGCCGTCCACGCTTCATCGATGACCTGTCGCGCGCCGCATCCGACGCCCCCGGGCCCCAGTCACTCAACCCCTTATCCGACGACGCCCTGCTCGACGCCTATTCCCGCACCGTAATCGGTGCGCTCGAACGCGTCCAGCAGGCGGTCGCCTTCATCTCCGTCGAACGCCGGCTGCCCGGCGAGCCGTCCGGTCGCGGCCGAGGCGCGCGCGGCGGCACCGGCTCAGGCTTTCTGTTCACGCCCGACGGCTACCTGCTCACCAACAGCCACGTCGTGCATGGCGCCACGCACATTCGGGTGACGCTCGCCGACGGCGCGAAATTCGACGCGGATCTGGTCGGCGACGACCCCGGCAGCGATCTGGCGGTGCTGCGCGTCGGCTCGCCTGAACCGCTGCCGCACGTCGAACTCGGCGAATCGTCGAAGCTGCGCGTCGGCCAGATTGCGATCGCCGTCGGCAATCCGCTCGGCCTCGCGCAAACCGTGACGACGGGCGTGGTGTCGGCGCTCGGCCGCTCGCTGCGCTCGAACTCCGGCCGCATGATCTACGACGTGATCCAGACCGACGCCGCGCTCAATCCCGGCAACTCGGGCGGCCCGCTGATCAATTCGGCGGGCCAGGTGATCGGCGTGAATACCGCGATCATTCCCGGCGCGCAGGCGATCTGCTTTGCCACCGCGATCGACACGGCCAAATGGGTCATCATGCAGATCTTCGCGCATGGCCGTGTGCGGCGCGCCTATATCGGCGTGGCCGGCACCACGACGCCGCTATCGCGTCGCGTGCAGCGCTATTTCGGTTGGAGTTTGGAAAGCGCCGTGCACGTGATGGAGATCGTCAAAGGCAGCCCGGCCGCGCTCGGCGGTCTGCGCACCGACGACACCATCGTCGCGATCGACGCGCAGGCCGTGCACGACGTGGATAGCCTGCAACGCACGCTCGACGTGTCGCGTATCGACAAGCCGGTCAACGTCACGGTGCTGCGGGGCGCACAACGGCTCGAACTCACGTTGACGCCGGTCGAGCAGGCGGGTTGATCGATGTAACGCTCCGGTCGCTTCCAGCGCATTTGCGAAGTCGCGATATTTCAAAAGGTGCGTGCCGCCTGCGGTTCTCGCACCTTCCGCACCTTCATTCAGCTTCACGCACGCCCGCGATGGCCGCGCGCGATTTCATCGCCTGCGCCTGGCGGCAAACGCGCGGTGACCGGGATTGACAGGAACGAGAACAGTCCGACCACGAGGAACGCGGGCCAGAAGTCGGAGAACACGATGGTCGAGTGGCCCTGCACGTTGTGCGAGATTTGCAGCACGATGCCGGCGATCGTCACGCCGAGTCCCAGCGAAATCTGCTGGATCACACTCGCGACACTCGTCGCGCGGCCGACGTCGCTGCTCGGAATATCCGCATAGGCCAGCGTGTTCAACGACGTGAACTGCAACGAAGGAAAGAAGCCGCCGAACAGCACGACGCACCAGATCAACCAGTGCGGCGTGCCCGGAAAGAACAAACCATAGACCGCGATAGCCAGTCCCGCGCAGCCCGCATTGAACATCAGCACGGTGCGAAAGCCAAAGCGTCCGAGAATGCGCGACGCCACCGCCTTCATGAATATCGACCCGAACGCGGACGCGCAGGTGATCGACCCGGCGCGGAACGCCGTCATGCCCAGACCTTCCTGCAACGCAAGCGGCAATAGAAACGGCACCGCGCCGAGCCCGATGCGAAACAGCGAGCCGCCCGCCACGCTCGCATGAAAACTCGGGATGCGCAGAAGCCGCAGATCGAGCACCGGCAATTCGACGCGGCTCGCGTACAGCGCGTAAAGCACCAGCAGCACCACGCCGGTCGCGCACATGCCGATCGACACGCGGTTCGACACCAGTTCGCCGCCCACCAGCGAGAGCCCCAGCATGAACAGCGACGCGCCGCTGGCGGACAACACGAAGCCGGTCCAGTCGAGCCGGCCGGGGTGCGCCTCGCGCACGTTGGCGATGTGCTTGTTCGCGAGCCAGATGCCCAGCAGACCGATCGGAATATTGATGACGAAGATCAGACGCCAGTGCAGATACGTCGTGATGAAGCCGCCGAGCGGCGGTCCGACCACCGGCCCGAGCAAGGCCGGCACCGTCAGATAGTTGACCGCGCGGATGAACTCGGACTTCGGCACCGAACGGAAAATGATGATGCGGCCCACCGGCACCATCATCGCGCCGCCAATGCCTTGCACGAAACGCGCGACCACGAAGGTGCCGAGCGAGGTGGACGCCGCGCACATCAGCGAGCCGGCCATGAAGACGCCGATGGCCGTGCGGAACACGGTGCGTGAACCGAAGCGGTCGGCCACCCAGCCGCAGATCGGGATGAACACGCCGAGGCCGATCACATAGGCCGTGACCGCGAGCTTGAGGGTGATGGGGTCCTGGCCGAGATCGCGCGCCAGAACGGGCAGCGACGTCACGATCACCGTGCCGTCCACGTTTTCCATGAACATCGCGCACGCGACGATCAGCGGAACAATGAATGCGCCTAAGGCAAGAGGCATTGCGGGACGAAGGGCTGCTAGGCCGTCGATGTAAAGCGACAATTATGGCATTGCAGCGGCAACATATGTTGTTGCGTTGAGGGCTTTGCGTGCGCGAGCGCGCAACGCGACGAAGGGGAACCGGCGTGCAGCCGGTTCCCCTTCGTCATGCAACGGGATGCGTCTGACAGCGGCTTACCGCGACGCGCTGACGAGTGGTTGCAATTGCGGCAGGATCTCGGTGCTCGCGCGAGCGACGTCGTTCGGAAAGTCGATTTCGATCCACGGCGCGCCGGTCACGTCGGCGGTATCGAACACCTGGCTGCGCTCCAGCAGCAGATCGCGCACGGCTTCTTCGTGCGGCATGTTGGCCCGTCCGCTTTCGACATAACCCGCCACGATCTGCGTGAAACGCCGCGCGGTTTCCTCGCGGAAGCGGAAGAATCCGACCGACTCGCCAATCGTGTCGTACTCGAGATTGACCGCGAGCTGCTTGCGCAATTCGACCGGCACGCCGTCTTTCAGACACAGCTTGACGGGCTCGTCGCCGGCTTCGAAATCGCGGTCGATCAACAGCCGGTTGACCGTCTCACCCGCCACCAGCGCGCTCAGAATGCGCTCGTCATAGAGCACGTCGGCGTCCATCAGCAGCACGTCGCCGCCGCGCGTGAGCGCCTCGGCCACCGTATGCACCGTCAGGACGCTGCCCAGATCGAAACGCGGGTTCAGCAAGGTCTCCACCGTGTGCGGCCAGTTGATGCGCTCCAGTTCCGCCCGCACCGCTTCCGGCTGAAAGCCGAGCGCCAGCACGACATCCGTCACGCCGGCGGTTTCGAGCATTTGCAGATGCCGTTCGAGCAGACTCATGCCGTCGAACTGCAACAGACATTTCGGGAACTGAGCTTGCGGCGGTTGCTGAAGACGCAGGCCGAGGCCCGCCGCGAGGATGATGGCACGCATGCGCGGTCCTTTGAAAAAATACCCAGATTAATCGGCAACCGGCACGCGCGCCGTGGCGCGCCGCCGTTGCCAGCTTCTTTCGCTGAAGTGCAAAACCAGCAGGCCCGGCAGACCTAGCAGGACTTCACGCGCGCGCTTGGCGAGCGACAGCGCCAGCGCCGTATCCGGCGGCAGACCGACCAGCGGCGCGAGCAGCAGATAGCCGCCCTCCTGCACGCCGAGCGAGCCCGGAATCATGAAGGCCGCGCCGCGAATCGCTTGCCCGATGCTTTCGAGCAGCAGCGCGTCGATCCAGTCGACCGGATGGCCGAGAAAGCGCAGCGCGAGCCACACTTCGACCGTGCCGACCACCCAGCCCACGAGACTCAATGCAAAACTCGCCGCGACCCGGGCACGCTCGCGGTAGAGCGCCTCGACGGCGGCGTCGACGGCTTCCGCGCGCGTCATCAGCGCGGACCAGTCGCGCTTGCCGAATACTTTCGAGACCACGCCGAGCAGCCGGCCGAACAGGCCGCGCCGCTGCGCGTAGTAGAAGCCGACGATCATCGCGCCCAGCACGCCGGTGGCAAGCAGCGTCGCGGTTCGCAGGTCGTGCAGCGCGCCGTGCGCGGCATAGGCGCCGAACAGCAGCAGCCCGCCGAGTGCGAAGACGATCTGCGCGAGCGCCTGCGCGGTCGTGCTGACGGTGATCACGGAGGCGGCGTCGCGCATGCGCATGCCGCGCTGGGACAGTTGACGCACCATCACCACCGGGCCGCCGATCTGCCCCGCCGGCAACAGGCTATTCACCGATTCGCCGATCCAGCGCGCGAACAACGCGTCGCGCAACGACGGTTCGTGATGGTGCTGCGCGCCGTCGCGGCTGCGCTGGAACAACACGGAGATCGCGCCGGCGTCGAGCACGAGCGGCACCACGTGGAACGCCGCGACGAGCGCGAGCCCCCAACCGGCCGCGAGCAGCGTCGAGGCGACCGAGCCGAACCCCTGCCACGCGAGCAGGCCGACGAACAGCGCCGTGCCGATCGACAGCAGAAGCAGGGCCGCGCGACTCATGCGCGATCCTTGCCGCGCGATGCCATCTGACGGAACACCTGGCGGAAACCGAAGTACGCAATCGCGTCCTTCATGTTCGAAATGAAACGGCGCAACGGGCGCATGTTGGGGTCGGTGACGTATTCGAACGTGAGCGACACGCGTATCTCGTTAGGGCCAGCCGGCGTGATGCGATGACGCAGCTTGTCGCCGTCGAAAAACACGAGGCCGCCCGGCGGAATCTGCACCGAGCCCGGTTGGTCCGGCACATCGGGGTTGCGCGTATGCAGTTCGTAGTCGAGCCGGCACGATGATTCATCGATCACGCCGAGCAGCAGCGTGTAGCGGCGGCCGTCGTAATACGAAGTATCGTAGTGCCAGCCGATGTGGTCGCCCGGTCGCGTGTAGTAGTACAGCGCGTACGCGTGCGGGTCGTCGACGGGCGACACCTGCAGCTTGTCGCCGCTCAGCTGCTCCAGCCAGCCGATCAGTTCCTTCGAGCGATACAGCTCGGCGATGAACGGCGCGAGGCGGTCGATCGTATGACGGCTCACGCTGCCGCCCTGCTTGTGACCTGGCAGATAGTTGCGGTTCACTTCGTCGAGCAGCGCACGCGCGCTGTGGACCAACTGGGCCGTGACTTCGGGCGCGAGGAAGTCTTCCAGATAGAGAAACGCGCCCTGGGTGGCGAAGTCTTTGCGCAGGCGCGGGTTGTCGAACGTGCGCGTGCGGCGCGCAACCGCGTGGTCGGCATTCGGCGCCGCCGGCGCCGAAGCGCGCGAACGTTCAAGCGGCGCCCCTGCGATCACGTCGTCTTCGGCGCGCGTACTCATTCGCTAGCCCACCGTCGACTGGTTTCGGAAGTGCTGGCTACCTTGCCCGACGGACGAGCGGCGCGGCGCGCAACGCGCCAGTAGTCGACCACGACCCAGGCGGCGAACAGCGGCGCGCCGATCGATGCGACCACCACGAAGGGCATCACGACGTTTGTCAGCGTGACGATCGGCAGCAGGTACAGCACGTCTTCCGTTTCTAAGCCGCCGACCGATGCCTGCTTCGTGCCCGCCTTGCCCGCCATCTCCTCGATGCGCATGCGCAGGAAGAAAATCAGCGCGACCGCCACGCCGGCCACTGCGCCAAGCACGCCCGGCGCGACCCTCAGTCCGCCGATCTGCGCAGCGCCCACGCCGATGCCCATGCCGACGAACAACATCACGGTCACGAGTGCGTCGCACGCGAGATCGTAAAAATGGCCGATTCGACTCGACTTGCCGCCGATGCGCGCAAGTTCGCCGTCAGTGTGGTCGACGAAATTCGACAACACGATGAGCAGCGCGCCGGCATTGGCCCATGCGAATTCGCCGTGCGCAAGGCACAGTGCGCCTGCCAGCCCGATCAGCAAGCGCAGCGTGGTCAGATGGTTAGGCGTGACCCAGGTATTCACCAACGGAGTCACGAGCCGGCGAGCTAGCCGGGCGTCCCACGTGCGGGGCGGCGGAACTTTAATTGGAGGAGGGGGTTGCGAAGTCATAACCCGCAAATATATACGGGATCGAAAAAGATTGCTTTCTTCCCTTACATTCCTGGCGGCTCTTTGGTTACCGGCGTGTGTCAGCCGCCAAGCAAGATGTGCCGAATCGCGATACAGTGCGAACCCAGTTGCGCCTGTCAAATGAAATCGCCTCGATGCGCAACGTCTTGCGGGACTGGACGTCATGCCGCCACCCGTTGCAAAACCACGACATCGAATGCAGGTCGCCGCTAACGCTTATGAAACGCCTTATTTCCTCTGTACTCCTTCTTCTCGCAGCCGCGCTGTCGCCAGCCGCTTTTGCCGCATCGCTCGACACCGCGCTCAGCTGCAATGAAAGCGGCCATCAGTTCATCGCCGATCTCGCGCAGCAGCAGATGATCGACCCGAAGCCGATGCGCGTCGAACAGAATTCGATCAACGCGTTCTCGCCGGCATCGGGCGCCGATCTGACCGCGTTCGGCTTTCGCGTGTTCGCGGTGGTCGGCTACGAAAAGGACGACCCCATGTTCCGCGTCGGCGACGGCGAGCCGCTCGCGCGTTCGGCCTACGGCGCGGTGGTATTCGGCAGCGAATCCAAGGTGCAGGACGCGCTGGCCAGCACCGGCAGCACGGCGATCGTGCATCACGTGGCACCGCTCGTTACGGCAATCTTCTGCAAGCGCAGCTGAGGCGCAGTCAAGGCTCACCGCGAGGGCAAGCGCTCGACCACTAGCCCGGACGGCGAAACTCGTTTTCCACCCATGCCGCGGCGCTCGCCTTGGTCAGCTTGAAATTGGGCGCGACCTGCACCTGGGCGAGCTGTTCACCGAACGTGTCTAGCGCGCTCAGCAACGCATACGGTTCGATTTCGTCAGGCACGATGTCCAGCGTGATGTCGAGTTCGTCGTTACCGTCCGCGCTCGCCACTCGCACCTGCTTGTGCAATTGCGCGCGCAGTTGCTGTTCATGACGGCGAAGCACTTCCGATGCGGTCTTCACCAGCGTGTTGAACGCCGACGTGTCGAGCGGCTTCGGATCTTTCTTGTTGCGGCCCATCGTCCATGGTCCGACGAGCGCGGGTTCCGCTTCGCCGTCCTTGATCATTTCGACGGCCCAGCCTTCGTCGTCTTCATTCTTGATGACGCGCGCGGTCCAGCCGTCGTCACGCCACAAACGCGCTTCGTGCACGCTTTCGCCCAGCTCGGACGAGCCTTCCGTCGTGAGATCGGCAGCGGTGTCGGACGATGGAAGGGGTGTATCGGTCATTACAGGTTCACTCACGTTCGCGGGGCGGAAAAACACATCTGAAGCCCGCAATTCTACCCGCCCGGCGCACGCCGCCCACGCCCATAGGACGAATGGACAAGTCCCGCTGAGCCGATCACCAAACGAAATACTCTATTTCGCCATTCACCCGACTTACGATTTCATTAGAAAAAGCCCATAAAAAAACGCGGCCCGAAAGCCGCGTATAAAATGAAAAGGCACCCTCGGTCAAAGGGCGAGCGAATTGTATAACCGCCATTGAGCCGGATAGTTTGTGTAATCCGGAAAAGTGAATTACGGAAAACGGCATGAATCGTCAGGAATCGGGTAATGCACTGTAACGACCACCCTACAAAGCTCCGGCGCAACGTCGCGATCCAGCAACATCGCAGCGATTGACAAGCCCTGTTCAAATAAACCTCTAAAAAGTTTCTTCTATATTTATCCGAATTTACGCAATTAAAATTAACCGTGAAGAATTCAAAAATTGATTGTTGCGCCATCGGGGATTAAAAGTTCGATTGCAGGGAAATACACTTCGCAACGAATCGTCACGCAACCGGCGCAATTTGCGCAGTCGCCGGCAAGCACTGGAATGCGATTCCCTACGCACTGTCCCGGAGTTATCTGAGTATGAAAAAAACCCTCATCGCAGCCGGTCTCATGGGCGCGTTCGCCGTCACGGCGCACGCGCAAAGCAGCGTCACGTTATACGGCTCGCTGGACGCCGGCCTCGTGTATTCGAACAACCAGGGCGGCCACAGCAACTGGCAACAAGGCAGCGGCTCGGTGTCGAACACGTTCTTCGGCCTGCGCGGCAGCGAAGACCTCGGCGGCGGTCTGCACGCAATCTTCACGTTGGAAAGCGGCTTCAATCTGAACAACGGCCAGAACTCGGAAAGCGGCACGTTGTTCAATCGCAAGGCGTTCGTTGGTCTACAGAGCGATCAATACGGCACGCTGACGCTCGGCCGTCAATATGACTCGATGGTCGACTATCTGGCGCCGCTGTCCGAAGCAGGCGGAGGCTACGGCAACAACCTCGCCGCTCACCCGTTCGACAACGACAATCTGGACAACTCGTTCTCGATCAAAAACTCGGTCAAATACACGAGCGCGAATTACGGGGGTCTCAAGTTCGGCGGCCTGTATGGCTTCAGCAACTCGGCCGGCCAATTCTCGAACAACCGCGCATGGAGCGCAGGCGCTTCGTATGACAACGGCCCGCTGAGCTTCGCGGCCTCCTACCTGCAACTGAACAACTCGGGCAGTTCCAACCTGAACGGCGCGGTGTCGCAAGGCGACGGCAGCGCGGCGATCGCGGCGAACCTCCAACGCTCGTTCGGCGCAGGCGTCAACTATACGTACGGCGCAGCCACTGCCGGCTTCGTGTACACGCACACGCAACTGGATGGCATCACCGGCGTGAGCGTCGGCGGCGCGACGCTGCCTGGCATCGGCGGCACCAACCTGCATCTGGACAACTACGAAGTGAACGGCCGTTACGCGCTGACGCCGGCGTTGAGCCTCGCGGCCGCGTACACGTTCACCGACGGCCGGATGACGGGTTCGAACGGCTCGGGCGATCCGAAGTGGCAAACGGTGTCGCTGCAAAGCGACTACGCGCTGAGCAAGCGTACCGACGTGTATGTGGAAGGCGTGTACCAGCATGCGTCGGGAGAGCTGGGCGACTTCGGCGCGAACGTCGCGACGATCAACACGCTGGCGCCGTCGTCGACCGGCAACCAGGTGGCCGCGGCTGTCGGGATGCGTCACCGCTTCTAAGTTCTCCACGCAGTGCTTGCGGCGCGAGTCCCCGGTTCGCGCCGCACGTCGGCCCGCGCGTGACACGATCACGTCGCGGGCTTCTTTATGGGTGACGACGCCTGCGCGCGGTGGGTATACTGAGGCCGGCTACCGCTCTTGTTGCCCACATCGTGGCGCTCGAACGGCTGCTTCGTCGCGAAGCATGACGTTGCGCTTCGCCCGCGCCCCAAGTTCCCGTGCACGACCGGGGACGCCGACGATCGGACCATGAAAAGACTTCTCCTCATCACTGCCGCTGTTGCCGTCATTGCCTCTCTCGCTGCCTGCGGTTCAAGCGGCCCCACCCGCGACGCGTCCGTGCCGATGATCTACGTGTCGTCGCAACGCGCTCCCGCCTATATCGCCGATTGCCTCGAAAGCCGTTTGCCACGCGTGCGCACGTCGCACGTCGGCACCGGAACAGAACTCGCCGTCGGGTCGGACTCGAACAACTCGTACTTCGTCACGCTGACGCCGCTCAACGCGGGCTCGGTCATCAAGGTGATGCGTCCCGCGAACGCACCGGACGATCCGCCTGAACCGGAAATGCGCGTCGACATCGCGCGCTGCGCGACCTGACATTTCTGTCACGCGTCGGCGTCGTGAAAGCCGGGCCGTTGCGCGACTTTTTATCTCGTGCGGCGGCTATTTTTTTAGCCGCTCATCTGCGAACATAGCCGCCCTTTATCTTTCCAGCGACGCAGTGCGTCGCGAGTTTCGATGGCATCCAGCAAGGCACATCACGCGACCGGTTTCGCAGCCGGCGTGATCGCGGCGGCAGTCGTCGCGCGCATCGGCGGCGGCGATTCATTGCCCGGCATGTTGTTGAGTTTCGTCGCCGGCGTCGCGGGGAGCACGGCGCCGGACTGGCTGGAGCTCGCGTGGTGGTCGCGCGCGCGGCGTCTGTGGATCACGCATCGCACGCTGACGCATTGGGGCGTGGGGTGGCTCGCGCTCCTTGCGTTCTCCTATCACTGGCTCGGGCATTCGATCTATGCGGCGCCTGCGTTCGGATTCGCGTGCGGCGGGTTGATGCACCTGTTCGCCGATTGGCCGAATCCGCTAGGCGTGCCGTGGATTGCCGGACGGCATTCGCTGAATCTGTGGAAGAGCGGCCATTGCGATCTGATCGTGGTAGCGGCTTCGTGGGCGGCGGCCTGGTTTATCGGCGAACATGTGTGGTGGCATGGCGCGCATGAATTCGCGGTGTTGCGGCATTTGCGAGCGGGGTGAACGTCGGGGCGTTGCGGCTGCCTTGCGGTGGGGCTTTACGCTCACGAGGCGAGGCTCGCTATGCGCGCTAAGCGAAGACGTGTGCGCTGTACCTTTGGTTGACGAAGCTTGATGCTGCTACCGCGCCGGCAGGTGTCGCGCCTCGTGCATCCCGTTGCATTTCAAGGGCCATGCGCCGCTGCATCGCGCAAGCGTGCGGCGGCCCCATCCCTCTCAACGCACGTAGGGCCTCAATGCCGCCCGTCATCGTTGCGCTCGCCTTCACGCACCTTGCCTTGCGACACGCTGCTGCCCGGCGGCACGCTATGCGTGAGCCACACATTGCCGCCGATCACCGAGCCGCGTCCGATCGTCACGCGCCCGAGTATCGTCGCACCCGCATAAATCACCACGTCGTCCTCGACGATCGGATGACGCGCGTTGCCCTTGATCAGCGCGCCGTCGCCATCCGCCGCGAAGCTCTTCGCGCCGAGCGTCACCGCCTGATACACGCGCACGCGCTCGCCGATGATCGCGGTCTCGCCGATCACGACGCCCGTGCCATGGTCGATAAAGAAGCTCGGCCCGATCTTCGCGCCAGGATGAATGTCGATGCCGGTGGCCGAGTGCGCGATCTCGTTGATGAAACGCGCCAGCAACGGCACGCCGAGGCAATGCAACGCGTGCGCGAGCCGGTGATGGGTCATCGCCCACACGCCCGGATAGCAGAGCAGGATTTCGGTGATGTGCTGCGCGGCAGGGTCGCCGGTGAAGGCCGCCTGTATGTCGCTGACCAGCAGCGCGCGAATCCCCGGTAACTGCGTGCCGAATTCGCGCGCGACGTCGAACGCGCGCTCTTTCAGTTCCGCATCGGAGGTGGTCGCGAACTCGGGCAGAAAGCGCAACGCGCGGCGAATCTGCTCGGCCAGCAGGCGCAAGGTGCTCTCGAGTGTATGGCCGACGTAATAGTCGACGGTTTCGTCGGTCAGATCGGGGGCGCCGTAATGCGTGGGGAACAATGCCGCGCGCAGACCGTTCACGATGCCGACCACGGCGTCGCGAGATGGCAGCTCGCGAATGCCGAGCGGATGCCGCGTGCGATGCAATTGTTCGCGCGATGCGCGCAGGTCCGCGACGATCTGTTCGAGACCCCAGTTGTGGAAAGGCACGTTAGGCATAGAAGGACAGCGCCGTGCGGCGAGCACGGTTCGAAGTGATTATGCAGAGAGATTACCGCGTTTTGCCGCGCGTCGCGCGGAGCCCCGGCCGGCTGGTGCGCGCCGAGGCGCCTGCATTCGGGCGTTCATGGCCTTTCGGCCGCGTGTCTTCTTCAGATGGTCACGCTACTCGCGTCGATCCAGCGCACTGCCCAGTCGCGCGCATGGGCGATGGCGGTGGCTTCGTCGGAGAAGCGCAACTCGGTGGGGAAGAAACGGTTGGCGACCAGTTCGCCGTCGCTCGAGCGCGAGATGACCACATAAGGTTGCCAAGTGCCATCGACCGCGCGCGCCGGCGCGCAATTCAACAAATAGCCGCGATGTGTGAATGCAGCATCGAAGTGCATGTGTCACCCGCCCTGACAGCCCCGTAAAATGTTTTGAGTCGCGCGACCGTTGTTCATTGTTTCCGACCAGGATCGGATTAGTCGGGCCATGTCGTCAATTTAACCGCGCTTCGCTCGTCGGAGTAAGATGATACTCTGTAGAAAATACGCGTCCATTAAAAAAAACGAAAAGAATCCCCGACGCAATCGCCAGTGAAATGCCCGTCACATGAATCGCATTGCGGGCGTCGCGCCCGCGCACCGCGACGAGCGGGTCGTGCCGGGCGGAATGGGTTTTGCTGACCTTCAACCATGTCCTCTTCAAGGAGAATGCGTGATGAACAGCGATATCGACAAGCCGGCAGACGCCGCGACGCCACCGGCCAAGCGCGGCCCGAGTACGACGGAGATGCACAACGACCGCACGCACGACAGCACCGTCGACACCGACGGCAAGAACCGCGAAGCCGCGCGCATCGCGGGACACAGCCCGATCGCGCCGGACGAGATCACCACCAGCAACGCAAGCCTGGACAATAGCGTGCCCGAGGCGCTCGACGGCATGGCCGGCTTCGACAGCCGGATTGGCGGCAACCATCTGCTGCTCGCGCTCGAGCCGGGCTACACGGTAATCGACAAAGGCATGGTCGAACCGCAAGCCACCTATTCCGCCGACCATCCGTTCGACGACTCGCGGCCGCTCAGCAGCTACAGAGAGCGTGGGCGCATCCATTACGCGGTGAATCATTTGCGGCCCACACGCGTGATCGAATTACATCGTGTGAAATAAACGTGCTTGCGGTGTGGTTGCGTTTGTGGCGGCGTTTGAAATTTGCCGTTTATTCCGATTAATCAATGAATATCAAGGTGCGCATCGTTTGAATAATGGTGCGCGCCTTGCTTTCTTTTCCGCGCTGGAAACTGGGGTTGCAGAATCCCGCTGTCGCGGCGGGGCTTTTTCGCGCGGACGAACAGCGGCACAATCGGTTGCACGCAGGTCGAAAGCAGGTTGCATCCCCATCTCACTCAACGGAGCATCGGATGAAAAAAATCGTCGTGATCGGCGCCACCGGCACGCTGGGCCAGGCGGTCAGCGCGGAGTTGCGGGCGCGCCATGAAGTGATCGAAGTGGGCGCGACGCGTGGGCAGTATCGCGCCGACATCACGGATCCGGCGAGCGTCGAGCGGCTCTTTGGCGAGATCGGCAAAGTGGACGGCGTCGTCACCGCGACCGGCAAAGTGCATTTCGGGCCGCTGCCGGAGATGAGCGTCGAACAGTTCTGGGTCGGTCTGCGCGACAAGCTGATGGGCCAGATCAACGTGGTGCTGTCCGCACAGCAATACGTGAACGACGGCGGTTCGTTCACGCTGACGAGCGGGATTATCGCCGACGAGCCGATTCGCCTCGGCGCGAGCGCGACCACGGTCAACATGGCGCTCGAAGGTTTCGTGCGCGGCGCGGCGATCGAGTTGCCGCGGGGCATCCGCATCAACGTGGTGAGTCCGACGGTGCTCACCGAAGCGATGGACGCTTATGCGCCCTACTTCCGCGGCTTCGAACCGGTGACGGCGCAACGCGCAGCGCTCGCTTATGTACGCAGCGTGGAAGGCGCGCAGACGGGCCGGGTGTATCGCGTGGGGTATTGATGACGGCCTGACGGAATCACGCGGTGCGGGCTCGCCGCATCGCGTGTCCCTTTCTCGGCATATAGCCGCTCCGCAACGCCTGCTCTGCCTTACGACGGCCTTCGGTGAACCCGTCGCAGCTCGTGCGGCTAACCTCGCTTAGTGAATCTCCGGCTCGCCTGGCTTGTCCGCATCCGGGGTGGCATGCGCGCCGCCGCGTTGCAGAAAATCGAAGTCGCAGCCGTGATTCGCCTGCATCACATGCACCTGATGCATCGCGCCGTAGCCGCGCGTGAAACGCGGGGCCGGCCTGATCCACGCCGCCTTGCGGCGCGCGAGCTCTTCATCCGACACCAGCAGGTTGAGCCTGCGGCGCGGCACATCCAGCTCGATCATGTCGCCGCTTTGCACCAGCGCGAACGGCCCGCCGACAAACGACTCTGGCGCGACGTGCAACACGCATGCGCCGTAACTCGTGCCGCTCATTCGTGCGTCCGAGATCCGCACCATATCGCGCACGCCCTTTTGCAGCAACTTGCGCGGGATCGGTAATTGCCCCCATTCGGGCATGCCCGGCGCGCCAACCGGCCCGGCATGCTGTAGCACGATCACGCAGGTCTCGTCGATGTCGAGCCCTTCGTCGTCGATGCGCGCGGCCATGTCCTTGTAGTCCTGGAACACGACCGCGCGGCCGGTATGCACGAGCAGACGCGGCTCGGCCGCGCCGGGTTTGATCACCGCGCCGTCGGGCGCAATATTGCCGCGCAGCACCGCGAGCCCGCTATTCGGCAACAGCGGCTTGTCCAGGCGGCGAATCACTTCGTCGTTGAAAATCCGCGCGCCTTCGAGGTTCTCGCCGAGCGTGCGGCCATTGACGGTTTTCTGCGAACGGTCGATCAGCTCGCCCAGTTCGGCGAGCAACGCCCGCAAACCGCCCGCATAGAAAAAGTCCTCCATCAGATACGCGCCGGTCGGCCGCACGTTAGCCAAGACCGGCGTGCGGCGGGAGATCTCGTCGTAGCGATCGAGCGTCAACTCGATGCCCGCGCGGCGCGCGAGCGCGATCATGTGCACGATCGCGTTGGTCGAGCCGGACAGCGCCAGGCACGTGGTCACGGCGTTGTCGACCGAGCCGGCGGTGAGCAGGTCCGAGGGCTTGAGATCCTCCCATACCATGTCGACGATGCGCATGCCGGTCTTCACCGCCATCTGCGCATGACGCGAATCCGCAGCGGGAATCGACGCGAAGCCGGGCAGCGTGAAGCCGAGCGCTTCGGCTGCGCTGGTCATGGTCGACGCGGTGCCCATCGTCATGCAGTGCCCAGGCGACCGCGCAATGCCGCCCTCGATGCCTTGCCAATCCTCCTGCGTGATCGTCTCCGCGCGCAGTTCGGACCAGTACTTCCACACGTCCGAGCCGGAACCGAGCGTCACGCCGTTCCAGTTGCCGCGCAGCATCGGACCGGCGGGCAGGAAGATCGCCGGCAGGTCCATCGAGATCGCGCCCATCAGCAGCGCGGGCGTGGTCTTGTCGCAGCCGCCCATCAGCACGACGCCATCGGCCGGATAAGAGCGCAGCGTCTCCTCGGCTTCCATCGCGAGGAAATTGCGGTACAGCATCGTGGTGGGCTTCTGGAACGGCTCGGAGAGGGTCTGAACCGGCAGTTCGACCGGAAAGCCGCCGGCTTGCCAGATGCCGCGCTTCACCTCTTCGACGCGCTGCTTGAAATGCGTGTGGCACGCGTTGATCTCGCTCCACGTGTTGAGAATCGCGATGACCGGCTTGCCCGCATATTCCTCGCGGTTGTAGCCCATCTGCGCGGTGCGCGAGCGGTGGCCGAACGAGCGCAGATCGTTCACGCCGTACCAGCGGTGGCTGCGCAACTCCTCGGGGGTCTTTCTCTTCGTCAACGTCGGCTCCACGAATGTCGTCGGACGTGCGTCAGCGCTTCTGCTCCTTCACGCGCGACACGATCTGCGTCGGGCTCACGAATTGCAGCGCGATCAGCACCCAGATCAGCGTGATCGCCATGTAGATCATCGCCATCGCATCGATCGATTGCGGAGCGCGCACGCCGGTTGAAAATACAGCGTAGTACAACGCGACCACGAGCGTTTGCGTAGCGGGCCCCGCCGTGAAGAAAGTCAGCTCGAACATGCCGATGGTGCGCACCAGCACCAACAGCCCGGCCGCGAGCATGCCGGGCACCAGCAAGGGCAGCAGCACGTAGCGGAAATAGCGGAACGTGTTGGCGCCGAAAATGCGGGCGGCCGCTTCGAGATTGGGGTCAATCTGCTCGATGAACGGCGTCATCACGAGGATCACAAACGGCAGCGCCGGCACCAGGTTCGCGAGAATCACGCCGCTCAGCGTGCCCGCGAGCCCGACCTTGTACATGACGGTCGCCATCGGAATACCGTAGGTGACGGGCGGCACCATCAAGGGCAGCAGGAAGATCAGCATCGCGATGCGCTTGCCGCGAAATTGCACGCGGGCGAGCGCATACGCCGCCGGCACGCCGAGCAGCACCGACAGCAGCACGACCGCGCCGACCACTTCGACGGTCACCCACAATACGCTCGCGAGCTGGAAATCGCTCCATGCCTGCGCATACCAGTGCAACGTGAAGGCTTGCGGCAGCAAGGTGCCGAACCAGCGCGTCGCTACCGAATTGACCGCGACGGTGGCGATCAGCAGCACCACGTTGAGCAGGAAGAACACCATCACGGCCCACACCAGCACCCGCCACACGCGGCCCGGCAAACCGGCGCGCTGCGTCGCGCGCTTGACGGGTTCGCGCGCGCCGTCGCCCTGATCTTTCGAAGCGGCCGCGGACCACGCGGGCTGCGCCGCACGACGCTCGCTCGTCATCAGCCTTTGCCTCCCGTTGCGGGACCGCTGTAGAAGAAGCGGCGCGCGCCCAGCAGCGCGGCCACCACCAGCAATTGCACGAAGCCCATCACCATCGCGATCGCGGAGGCCAGCGAATAGTCATAGCTTTCGAACGCGGCTTCGGCCGCGGCGATCGACATCACACGCGTCGGGCCCGCGGGCGCGCCGAGCAGCACCGCCGACGGAAACACCGAGAATGCCTGCACGAACGAAAGGCACGCGGCCATCGTCAGCCCCGGCACCAGCAGCGGCAAATAGATGCGGCGAAACTGCTGCCACGGACTCGCGCCGAGCGTCGCCGCCGCGCTCGCGAGCGTCGGGTCGATGCCGGTCACGTACGACAGCGTGAGCAGAAACGCGAACGGAAAGCCCGACACGATCAGCGAAATCAGCACGCCCCAGAAGTTATGCGTGAGGCGCACCTCGCGCGTGTACAGATGCAAGCCCTGCAACGCCTGCGGAAACCAGCCGTTGGGGCCGAAGTAGGTCAGCATGCCGTCGGCGATCAGCACCGTGCCAAGCGTCACGGGAATCACCAGCAGCGTCGTGACGATCTTCTGATAGCGCGAATAGCGACGCAACGCGAACGCCACCGGCACCGACACGCCGACGTTGATCAGCGTCGCGGGCACCGCGAGCTTCAGGGTGACGAGAATCGTCGGCCACATCGACGTGTCGGTGAAGAACGTCAGATAGTTGGCCCACAGGCCGCCGCCGTTCATCGGCCGGAACGACAGCGCGAGACCGTACGCGAACGGATAGATGAACGTCGCGGCGATGAACAGCAACGCCGGCGCGACCAGCCACGCCTTGGCGTTGCGCGGCACGAGCGGCGGCGAGCCGGGCGACGACAGCGTGGGCGTGTTCATACAGCCTCGGCGTCGTAGACGAGCACGCGCGACGGCGGCACGCGCAGACTGATGCGCTCGCCCTGCGTGAATTCGCCGACGCTGCGCGCCCACACGCTGCCAAAGGCGGTCTGCACGCGCAGCAGCGAATCGTGGCCGCCGTATTCGACCGCGTCGACCAGCGCGTCGAACGCGTTGTCCGTGCCTGGCGCGGTGCGCTCCATGTCCTCGGGACGCAGCGCGACGCTGACGCGTTTGCTGTTAAAGCCCGCCATCGGCGTACCGATCAGACGCACGCCATTCGCGCTCACCGCCACGCCTTCGCCCTCGGTCCCTTCGAGCGTGAATTCGGCCACGTTCCGATAACCCATGAACCGCGCGACATGCAGGTTGTGCGGCCGCGTATAGACCTCTTTGGGCGACGCGACCTGCTGCACCACGCCCTCTCTCATCACGACGATGCGGTCCGCCATCGACAGCGCTTCGTCCTGATCGTGCGTCACGTAGAGCGTCGCGCGTTCGAGCTGGCTATGGATGCGGCGAATTTCCGCGCGCATTTCGATGCGCAATTTGGTATCGAGATTGGATAGCGGTTCGTCCATCAGAATCAGCGGCGGCTCGATCACGATTGCGCGCGCAATCGCCACGCGCTGTTGCTGACCGCCAGACAGTTGGCCGGGCAGCTTGTGCTCATGCCCGACCAGTTGCACGAGCTGCAACGCTTCGAGCACGCGGCGCGTCGCTTCGCTTTTGCCGACGCCGCGCATCTTCAGCCCGAAGCCGACGTTATCGAGCACGCTCATATGCGGAAACAGCGCGTAGTTCTGAAACACCATGCCGAAGCCGCGCTTTTCCGGCGGCAGCACGTCGATGCGTTTGTCGTCGAGCCAGATGCCGCCGCCGCTCAATGGCTGCAAGCCGGCGATGCAATTGAGCGCCGTCGATTTGCCGCAACCGGAAGGCCCGAGCAACGCGATGAACTCGCCGCGCTGGATCGTCAGATCGAGTTCCTGTAGCGCCGCGATCGCGTGGCCTTGCGCATTCGTGAAACTGCGGCTCACCGAATCGAGCCGCAACTGCTCAAAGTGATGCTTCATGGCGGTTTCCTGATACGCGCAACGCGTCGACGTGCCTCGCGCCCGGTCGACGTGTCACGCGTGAATCGCGACGGCATGCATCGATGAGGCACGGACTATTTGGTCTTCTGTGCGCCGACCTCGGTGTCCCACTTCTTGAAGGCCGCAACCATCGCGGACGCATTCAACGGCAACACATGCGGACGATCGGCCAGCAGCTTCGCGTATTCCGGGCGGCCGTACTTCTTCAGCACGTCCTGGCTGTGCGCGGGCGCCTGCTCGACGCTCACGCCCTTGATCGCGGGGCCGGGATAGAAATAACCGTCGTCATAGGTCATGGCCTGCTGCGCCGGTTCGAGCATGAAGTTCATCATCTTGTAGAGCACGTCGAGCTTTTCCTTCGGCACGCCCTTCGGAATCACCATGTAGTGCGCATCGTTCACCCATGTCATGTTGTCGAATGCCTGCACACGGAATTCAGCCGGCACGATGCCGAGCGCACGCGGATTGATGTCCCAGCCCGTCACCGTCACGGTCATGTCGCGCGTGCCCTCGCCGAGTTCCTTCATCACCGCCGACGTGCCGCCAGGATAATAAGGAATGCAATCGTTCAGCTGCTTGAGGAAGGCCCACGTCTTGTCCCAGCCGTGGATCGGGTCCTGCGGGTCCTTGTCGCCGAGCACATAGGGCAGGCCCATCAGGAACGTGCGGCCCGGACCGGAGTTCGCCGGCCGCGCGTAGATCAGCTTGTCCGGATGCGCCTTGCACCATTGCAATAGCTGCTCCGGTGTCTTCGGCGGATCGCTGACTTTGGCAGGGTTGAATTCGAGCAGCGGACCGGCCGGCATATACGCGACTTCGAGACCGTAGCCTTGCGCGAGGTCCTGCATCTTGCGCGGACCCGGCGCGTATTTGTCGAGCACGCCGGGGAACTGCGCCGCGTTGTCGGGCAGCAGCTTGATCCACAGGTTCTGTTCGATACCGGCGGCCAGCGCGTCAGTGCCGGTCAGCACGAGGTCGATGTCGGAGCGGCCCGCGCCCTGCATCGCCTTGATCTTGCCGGGCAACTGCGGAGCGGGTGCGTTCGTGAACGTGAGATTGGCGACGAGGTTTGGATACTTCGCCTTGAAGGCCTCGAAGCCCTTTTGCGTGAGTTGGAGATCGCCGGCCACGTCGACGATATTGATGGTGACCGGATCGGCCGCGTGCGCGGCGGATGCGAAAGCGGCGCTTGCCGCGAGACATACTGACACCAGCTTGAGCGACAACCTGCGTGAAACAGTCATTGCGTCTCCTCGCTTCTTGGTATGGAAGTCCGCCTGTCAGATGCGCTGCGGGCGGTGTCTCTCTACCAACGGAACATAGCGAAGCGGAACAGCCGATGTCAAGCAAATACTCTCGACGGCATACGGCTCGAAGAATCGGCCGCTTTTTGCGGGGAATCCTTGTCGTGCAATGGTTTTTGCGCGATATCCAAGGGCAAACCCGGAGCATCTGGCGAGGCCGCCGCGCGCGTTGTCAGGCAAGCTCCGAACGCGTTGTGCCTGCGCTTGCGATCAGCCTCCCTGCAGGCCCTGCGTGTTCACGTACAGCGAATACAGCCCGTGGCTCGCCGCCATGAAGAGGCGATTGCGATGGCGTCCGCCGAAGCACACGTTTGCGCAGCGCTCCGGTAATGCGATGTGGCCAAGCGGCTCACCTTGCGCCGTGAACACACGCACGCCGTCGAGTTCGTCGGTGCCCATGCCCCAGCCGCACCACAAGTTGCCGTGCACGTCGACACGAAAGCCGTCCGGCGTGCCTGGGCCCGCGTCGATCAGCACACGGTTGTTCGACAGCGTGGCGCCATTGGCATCGACATCGAATGCGCGAATCTTACGCGGCTCGCCGCGCGATTCGACGATGTACAACACCGACTCGTCCGGCGAAAACGCGAGGCCGTTCGGGCCGAGCACGTTGTCGGCGACCATCGACACTTCGCCGGATTGCCCGTCGATGCGATACACGCACGCTGGCAGCTCCGACTCCTGCTGCTCGCCTTCGTAGAAACCGTCGATACCGAAGGTGGGATCGGTGAACCAGATCGAGCCGTCCGATTTGACGATCACGTCGTTCGGCGAATTGAAACGCTTGCCGCGATAACGGTCGGCAAGCACGGTGATCGAGCCGTCGTATTCGGTGCGCGTCACACGGCGCGTGAGGTGCTCGCAACTGACGAGGCGGCCCTGGCGGTCGCGCGTATTGCCGTTCGCATTGTTCGATGACTGCCGGAACACGCTGACCGTGCCGCTCGGTTCGTCCCAGCGCAGGATGCGGTCGTTGGGGATGTCGCTCCACAGCAGATAGCGGCCGTCGCCGAACCAGACCGGCCCTTCCGACCAGCGCGTGCCCTGATACAGACACTCGACGGAGGCGGAGGCGAGGATCAGCGACTTGAAGCGCGGATCGAATGTGCGGATGGAAGGGTCGGGATAGCGTCGGCTGTTGTCAGTCATGCTGGTGCTTGGTGCTTTGGGTCGGGAAATTTACGGGCTGGTGTGCGCGAACTCGCGCTCCTGTCCTAGCAACGCTCGCGCGGCCTGGCCGATCTTCGCATGATGTTCGGGCGGCGTCGAACTGAGCAACGGCAAAAGCGGGCCCATGTCGGCGATCTGCGTGAAGCTGACCGCGTCGTGCAGCACGCTGATCAGCGAGATTTCGTCGCGCAGGGTTTCGAGCGGCATGAATGCCTCGTACAGACGTTGCGCGGTCTCGCGATCGCCACTTTTGGCCGCTTGCAGCAACGCCATCACCATACGCGGCGCGATGCAGCCCGAGCCCGTGGTCCATGCCGCGAGGCCGAACTCGCGCAGATGCACGAGCGCCGGCCGCTCGCCCATGCCCGACACGACCTGGCCGGCCGGCACGTGCTGCAGAAGCCGGCGCAGATACGGATCGTCCGCGGGGTTGTCGCGCACGATCGCATATTTGACGGCGAGCAGCGTGCCTCGCTCGATCAGCCGCGCGAGGGCGTCCACTTCCACGTAGTTTTCGCTCTTGATATACAGCGTCAGCGGCATGCCCGCTGTGTCGGCGATGCGCGTGAGCCCCGTCTCGACACCCCCGGAAGTCGTGAAGCCGCCGAGCGGCAGCACCATGGCCGTCCGATAGTGGGTTTGCGCGAGGATGCGCGCCTGATCGAGCATCTTCCCGTAGTCGGGACCGATGGCCGGGATCACGCGCGTGACGGGGCTCGCGGCCTCGGCCAGCAGGTCCAGCAAATCGCGGTATTCGCTGACCGCGATGTGATAGAGGTTCGCATTGCCGCCATAGAGCAGCGTGCGCACGCCGCCGGCTTCAATATGGCGGATTAGCGCGCGATTTCCGGCGGGGTCGAGCGTATAGTCGGCGCGTCGCGCCAATGGTGGCACCGCCATGACCGACGCGGCGAGCTCGCCACTGTGGAGCGGGGATTCGTTCATGACGCCTCAAGCCTCCAGCGGGATGGAGGCATTCACGGTAGCATCGGTTTCGCAATGTTGTCAAACAACTTGGATCACGGCTGGCGTAGCGGATCTGCCATCGAAATTTGCGAAGATAGCGAACTGCGGGGCGGTTGTTCTGCACGACAATAGGGCCCAAGCGCAGCGCCCCGACGTTGCCGCATTGTGGGCAGCCGCAGGCGCTCTGGCAAATTAGTGCGGTTGTGTCCGACAATTGGCTAGTAGCGGTTAATTAAAATTGATCGATAATAATATTGGGAACGAAAGGCATCAAAATGACTGCCGCAGGGGAATTACAATTTCATGATCCGCGAAACTTAATCAGGCTAAAAAGCGGATTCGAATAGCGACGTGTTGATTTGCTCGTGGAACCCCCGCTGCAGCGGCTCTTATCCGGAAGCGCTGCCGGCGCTGTGGAATAAATTTAGTGTTAGATTGTCGACACAAAAGCAGCGGCACGGCATGCCGTGCCGCAATTAACCGCAACAGGATGTTTGCGAGCCTGAGAGAGTTAAGAAATTGTCGCTACATTTTATCGAGCAGATGGCACCGCTACTGGACGCCGCCGATGAGGCGGAATGGTTCGGTGCAATCGCAAGGCTCGCCGAGACGTGGGGCTTCGACAGGCTTTTGATCGCCATGTTGCCGCGCCCCACCATGCGCCTGGAAGATGCATACATACGCAGCACCTACGCGGCGGCATGGCGCCAGACGTATGACAAAGAGGGGCTGGCTCATATCGACCCGACCGTCGAGCATTGCATGACACGCGCCGCACCGCTGATCTGGTCGCCCGGAATTTTCGCGACCACCGCGCAGCGATCCATGTACGAGGAAGCCTGCTCATACGGGTTGCGCGCCGGGGTAACAATACCGATCCATGGACCGAACCAGGAAGCCGGCATGATGTGCTTTGTCAATGACAGCAGTTCGACCGACGAATTTCAGCGCCATGTCAACGCGGCACTGCCGAATCTGGTGTTATTGCGCGACCTGGTGATCGATACCAGCCAGCGCCATCTGGAGACGCACGCTCAGACCTTATTGCCCAAGCTCACGCCGCGCGAACGAGAGTGCCTCAAATGGACCGCACGCGGCAAATCCACCTGGGAAATATCCCATATCCTGAACTGTTCGGAAGCCGTGGTGAACTTCCATATGAAAAACATCAGGACGAAATTCGGTGTGAATTCGCGGCGTGCGGCTGCCGTGATTGCGGCGCAACTCGGGCTTATTGACCCGGGTTGAGCAACGCAGCGGCGTCGCGGCTGTACAGCACCCGCTCGGCGCGGCCCAGATCGGCGTCCGAAACGGTCTTGGTGAAGTACAGGCCCAGCAGGATCGAGACCGGCGCCGGGATTTCCGCACCCGATTCAAACCGGCTGCCGCGCGACTGCGTAACGCCAAAGCGTGCCCAGAAGCGGCGCTGGCTCTCTTTTTTCTTCTTGCGGTAAGCAATGATCAGTACACGATCCACCGCCGAAGAAACCTCCGCCGGACGCGCCTGAAGACCGGGTTGCGGTTGCCAGTGATTTTCGAGAAGTTCCATTTGGATGCCCTGTCGGTTGAGTGCGGATACGTGTCTCGAATTCTGCGTGACCCGATAAGCATGCACACCTATCCAGGTAGGTAGGTGGCGTAACAATTCAAAATGCATAAGTTTTCCAGCGTATTGGTATCCCAACACGTTCAGGAGAACGTCATGCAAACAGCCATCCGGATCGGAATGCGGCAAGAATTTGACAACGCGGACATCAACGAGATGTATCGCCTGCGGGCCCGGGTGTTTCACGGCCGGCTCGGATGGGACATCCCGACTATCGCGGGCATGGAGATCGACGGGTACGACGCCCTCGGCCCGCACTACATGCTGATTCATGCAGATGGCGGCAAGTTGCGCGGCTGCTGGCGCATGATGCCGACAGAAGGCCCCAATATGCTGAAAGACACCTTCCCCCAACTGCTGCACGGTGCGCAGGCGCCGGTCGGACGGGAGATCTGGGAGTTGAGCCGGTTTGCCATCGAAACCGGTGGCGAAGAACAGTCGTTTGGCTTCACGGACCTGACGATTCAGGCTATCCAGGAAGTCATGAAATTCGCGCAGCGGATGGGCATCACGCGCTACGTCACCGTGACCACGACGCCAATCGAACGGCTGCTGCGCAGAACCGGCATCGACATTAGCCGGCTCGGGGCGCCGGTGCAGATCGGCGTCGAGCGGGCGGTCGCGCTGAATGTCGCGGTGAGTCCCAAGACGCTCACGGCCCTGTTCGGGCCGATCGCAGTGGCTGCCTAGGCTGCCGGCGCAGCGCCGGCTTTTCCGATGACCCGGTTGGATCGATGCGCGAAAACTCAGGAGCCGAACATCCGCTCCAGCGCATTCTGCAGGTGGACCCGCATCGCCGTTGCGGCGCCTGTGGCGTCCTTGCGACGAATCGCGTCGAGCACTGCCATATGCTCGGCCTGTACGAGTCGCTGCCGCTCCACCGTCTTGACGAGCGACAGATTGCGCGACAGGTTCATGCTGAACAGGATCTGCTCCTCGATGAACGACATGACCGTGATGAAAAAGGGGTTCTTCGACGCGCGCGCCACCGCCAGATGGAACATGAAGTCGTCTTGCGCGCCGATGCCCCGCGTTTCGATGACGCGCTCCAGTTCATCCCAGGCATGCTGAATCGCGGCGATGTCGTCGGAATCGGCTTTGAGCGCCGCCTGCTCGGCCGCGCCGGCCTCGGTGATGATCCGAAACTCATAACAGCGGCGAATATCGGACAGCGTTTCCAGCGGCGCGAAGCGGCGCACGTCCGGATCGGGCCGCCGAGCGACCGTGGTGCCCGAGCCGTGCCGCGTCGTGATGATGCCGTCCGCCCGCAGGCGCGCCAACGCTTCGCGCACGGTCGGCCGCGACGTGGCGAAGCGTTCGGCCAGCGCGTGTTCGGTCGGCAAGCGCTCGCCTTCCTTGTACTCGCCCTCAAGAATGCGATTGAGGATGTCGCCGTAAATCTTCTCGGGCAGGCCCGTGGTTTTGCGTTCGGTCATCAGCGGGGCTGAAGCAGCTTGTCTGAATATGGCCTGATTGTAAGGCCAACCTTGGCTGGCACTCCTTCGCGAATATGCGTTCCGATTGATGCGAAGCGCGCCGACGCCCGCCCGATCAGGCCTCGCCGCCGAAGCGCCAACGACGAAAATTTGACAAGTATTTGATTTACATCCTGGTTGAGTGCATCTTTTTCAGCGATCATCTAAGCTTCGTTGGTATAAAAGATCAATGAGCCTCGCCGTGAAGAACGGCTGCGGCAAACGGATTTTTCAGACGCGGAGCCGATATGTACACACGCATCCTTGTAGCGGTCGACGGCAGCAATACCTCCCGCCGTGCATTCGAAGCAGCGCTCGAGCTCGCCAAATCCAGCGGCGCTGTTCTGCGGCCGTTCTACGTCGTCGAGAACACGCCGATGTATTTCGAAGCGCCGGGCTACGACCCGTCCATTCTGCGCAACCGTCTGATCGAAGAAGGCAAGGAACTGCGCGCGGAATTCGCCAAGACCATGGCCGAACAAGGTGTGAAGGGAGACCCCGCCGTGAGCGAGGCGTCGTCGCTCGGCGACGTGTCGGAGATCGTGCTGCACGCCGCCGCCGAATTCAATGCCGACCTGCTGGTGATGGGCACGCACGGCCGACGCGGTTTCCAGCGGTTGATTCTCGGCAGTGTCGCCGAGCGCTGCGTGCGCCAGGCGAGCCTACCCGTGTTGCTGATTCCATCCGCGGCCGGTCAGGACAAGGAACCGGCCTGATCCGGCGGCGGCTCGCGTGGCACCTGTCATTCGCCGTGTCGAGCGGCAGTGCGCATTGCACCGCGGTTCGTGAGATGCATAGCAGTCCATAACCCGGTTCACCCGCGAGCGCGCGATATCGCTCAAGTTCCCTAGCCGGCGCAACGAGTCACTTTGTCGCCGAACGCCTGGTGTGGCGGGTGGGACAATCCGCCAATACTCCGACATTCACTTGCAGAACATGCTCAATCCTTCCGCTGTTACGCGCTCCACCGGCACTGACAATTCCGCCGCAGGTTTGCCCTCGGCGCGCGGCCGCCGCCGGGCGGCTCCGGTGCGGGCAACCGCGCGCACCAGGGCGCGCTGCTCGAGCTGTTCGATGCGGCAGCTCTGTATGCCGCAAGGCCTGTCGTCCGATGAACTCTCGAAACTGGAGACGCTCATCTGCTCGGCGCGCTCAGTTCAGCGCGGCGAAGCGCTGTATCGCAGCGGCGACCGTTTCGACAGCATTTACGCCGTGCGCTCCGGTTCGATGAAAACCGTGATGGCGCACCGCGACCGCCGCGAGCAGGTCACCGGGCTGCGGCTCGCCGGCGAAGCGCTCGGCCTCGACGGCATCAGCGAGGACGTGCATGCATGCAGCGCCGTCGCCCTCGAAGACAGCACCGTCTGCATCGTCCCCTACAGCGCGCTCAAGCTGCTGTGCCGCGAAATCAGCTCGATGCAGGAGCGCATGCATAAACTGCTCGGCTCGCAGATCGTTCGCGAGGCCGCGCAGATGATGATGCTCGGCTCGCTTTCCGCGGACGAACGGGTCGCCGCGTTTCTGCTGGATGTGTCGGAGCGCAACGCGCAGCGCGGCTACTCTTCGGCGGAATTCAATCTGCGCATGACGCGTGAGGACATGGGCAGTTACCTCGGCATGACGCTCGAAACCGTCAGCCGCACCCTGTCAAGATTTCAAAAGCGCGGCCTGATCGACACACAGGGTAAGCACATCCGGATCGTCGACCTGGCGGGTCTGCGGCAGGTCTGAGCCGCCCTGCCGGGGCTGGCCGGCGCCCGCCGCCGTGCGCCGCTCATCTTCTGCCCGAGGCGCTTGCGTCTTGGCACGGCTCCTGCGAGCGGGTACAGTCTTTAGTCCGTCCCCCGCAAGGAGACCCAGCGAAATGAATCGCGACCCCGCCCCACATCACCCGCTCGTCCAGCGTCTGATCGATGCCCGCCAGGTCACTGACGCACTGTTTGCGATCGTCAAACCCGAATTCCTGTACGAGCGGCCGATCCGCGAACGTCACCGGATCGTGTTTTACATCGGCCATCTGGAAGCGTTCGATCGCAATCTGTTCGATCAACGGGTGTGCGAGTTGCCGGCATTCAGTCCGGAACTCGACCAGCTTTTCGCGTTTGGCATCGACCCCGTGGACGGCGGCTTTCCGACCGATCAACCTGGCGACTGGCCGTCGCTCGACACCATACGCGAATACGGATCGCGTGCGCGCGCGCAGATCGACCAGGCGCTCGCTGGGTTGGCGGACGCCGCGCAGTTTCGCCGCGACGGCGCGCAGGCCGGCGGCTCCGGGCAGTTGCTGAACGTCGCGATCGAGCATCGGTTGATGCACGCCGAAACGCTGGCGTACATGCTCCATCAGTTGCCGCTTGCACAGAAGGTCACTGAATTGCGCGAGGACGTGGTGACACGGCCCGGGCGCCGGCAGGCGTTGTCGTCGACGGTCGGTGTGCCGGCCGGTGCGACCACGCTCGGCATGTCGCGCGATGGGGGGCATTTCGGTTGGGACAACGAATTCGAGGAAGTGCGTATCGACGTGCCCGCGTTCGAGATTGATCGCTACATGGTGACAAACGGCGCGTTTTGCGAGTTCATCGAGGCCGGCGGCTATCGTGAGCCGAAGTGGTGGTCGGAAAAGGACTGGGCGTGGAAAGTGGCCGAGCATATCGCGCATCCGGCTTGCTGGTCGCGGCGCGACACAGCGGCAGGCAGCGCGCCAAATTCGGATCACGCATGGCTGCTGCGCACGATGTTCGACGAAGTGCCGCTGCCGCTCGACTGGCCCGCATACGTGAGTCATGCCGAAGCCAGTGCGTATGCACGCTGGGCCGGCAAGGCCCTACCCACCGAGGCGCAATGGCAACGTGCGGCACATGGCGCACCGCACGCCGCATCGGGCAATTTCGATTTCCGCAGCTGGGACCCGAAGCCCGTCGACGCGTATCCAGACAACGTCAGCGCGTTCGGCGTGGAAGGTCAGTTCGGCAATGGATGGGAGTGGACCTCGACGCTATTCGACGCGTTGCCCGGCTTCGAAGCTTTTCCGTTTTATGCCGGCTATTCGGCCAATTTTTTCGATGGGCAACATTACGTGCTCAAAGGCGGTTCGGCACGCACCGCTGAGTGCATGCTGCGACCTGCCTTCCGGAACTGGTTTCAGCCGCATTATCAGTATGTGTATGCGGGGTTTCGGTGTGTGTCGCGATGACAAGTAAAGCAAAAAGTGACTCAAAAGGCCACCTTTTGCTTTAGCGAAAGGAACGAGCAACTATTGCTTAACGGCTGGCGCTATTCCGATTTTTTTGATCTCACTTTGGCTCGACTTCTCTTATAAAGTTCTTCGTCTTTCAGCAACCCTATGGATAGGCCGAAATATCGCTCATGCACGACCTGTCTACGATCACCTAAGCAGATCGGAATTGCAGAATGGGCAACCCTTCCCGTCTGTTAGCACATTCACCAAACCAGGCGTCAGCGCAGAACGTTCGATAGATATCGTTTTTGATGCGAAGGAACCGAAAGAAAAAAGCAAACTGGATCAGGACGGTGCCCGGAAAAGGCCGGTTCCCGAAGTTCCGTTTCTATGGGCCGATGTCATCGTTTTTCGACAGGACCTGGAAGCTGGAACACATCGCCGCCTTCAAATGACGAGGATGTATCCAGGCTGCGGACGCTTAAACATACCAGGTGAGCTTTGACCGATACAGGCTTTGCTGAGAAGTTCTGCGGCGTCTCATCGGATCGTGTTGCGCAGTTTCAACGTGAAGCAGCCCCGTGCCGCGACTGGGCACGCGTCAACTTCCTCACGCCAGCACGGCGCATCCCACGAGCAATTCACTCGATCACGACACAACGCGTATCGAGTGTGTTGGTTGGGGATCGCCATGAATCGCAGACCCGCGTTTGCTTGCCGAGGTGGCGACACGAACCCGGCGTGCCGGGACTGAATCGCCCCTGCGATTTCATTTGTCGCAGCCTGCCTGCTTCACACGTTGTTCTCTCAGCGCGATCGCCTTACCGAGCACCTGGATTAGCTGCGTCATCGTGTTGACCTCGAATTCAACATCATCCATTTTCAGGCGTATTTTCCGGCCAGAATCCGCCTCTAACCACGCCCCTACAGCGGCACTAAGTGCCGGTCCTACTTGGGCGAGAGAAAAAACGAACTCGCCCATTGGGGGCCTGCGAGCGTCAACAATGTCCATGTTCAAGGCTACAGAATTGACCTGGATGTCGCCGGCATCAAGCGCCTGGAAAAAGGCCCGTAGCTCGGCTTGAAACCCGTCACTGAAAAATGGGCTGTCATCAACGCTCGGAATCAGCAGGATTCGAAGCCAAGCTGGGCTCCTCACTGTCTCGCACCTCCCTAAATCGAGTAAAAGCACTCCGCCACCTTTGTGTGTGCCGACTTTCTCTACTCGGTCATACAAGAAGCTAGAAAAGCGCCAGATGTCGCTCTAGTTCGACCGGCAATATATTACGGCTCTGCAAACCGTCTGCGCCCCCTCACTCGATCACTCACCAGTTACCTCTGCATTCGCTTGCGCTATACAACCAAACTATCGATCGAACCGTAAGGCCTCTTCAACACTCAGCGAAGTCTAGCCGGAACAACTGAATGCAAGCTTAAGGACTCCAAAGGCAGATTCAGTTTTTCGGTTACGACGCCGATGCGGCACCCGAGCATTGCCTATAGCGGCCGCCGTAACCTCTGACTTTCCTGGTTACGCATAGACGTTTGCGTCGACTCCGTCTTGCCGTGGAGCGTGTTCTTGTTTGCCGCCCCTGTGTGCTCTGGCTATCAGCGGAGAGTACACCGAGAGAGCGCTTTCCAGAGGGATATAGAGGCGGACGTCGCGTCCGGACCAGATGAGGTCGAAGTCGTTATGTGCCTTTGCGTGACCTGAGATTTCCATTCGAGCAACACTGTGCAGCCGTATTCCAAATGCTTCGACAACCAAAGTGGCGCATGTTGCCTCTCCTTACTGTGGTCTCAGTTGCCCAAGGCGTCGCATCCAAGCTGGTCTCGGGGTACATGACGAACATCGGTGCCGCTAACCACATACACAACCGTCTCGGCGATATTGGTCGCGTGGTCACCAATACGCTCGATGGCCTTCGCAATAAACAGGTGGTCCGGTCCAATCGAGATTGTCCGAGGATCTTCCATCATGTACGTCACGAGCTTGCGTACGAAGGCTCGAAACTCATTGTCGATGGCTTCGTCATCCTTGATATTTTTAGCTGCTGCAACGGTATCCATCCGCGCAAATGCATCCAGCGCTCGGCGGAGAATGTGTAAGGCCATTTCGCCGGAAGCCTTGATTTCAGAGATGTTGATGCTCCGGGCCGCGGTACCCATGGCGATGCGGCGTGTCTGCTTCGCAATCTTCCGCGCCTCATCTCCAGCACGCTCGAGGTTGGTGACACACCTTGAAGCGGCCATCAATAGGCGCAGGTCCCGCGCGGCCGGCTGTCGACGCGCAATGATATTGCTAATTTCTTCGTCGATTTCGATTTCCATCTCGTTGAGTCGGCGTTCGCCGTCGAGGACTTGTTGAACAAGTTCCAGGTCGAACGAAATCATTGCCTCCATCACGCGTGAAATCTGCGACTCGACGAGACCGCCCATTTCGAATAACCGGGTTGAGAGCTGTTTTGAGGTCGACATCAAACCTGCTCGAGATATGTTTGTCCGTCATAACCATTCCTAGCTACCAGACTGTAAGTGATACAGCCCGGCGCAGCATTCGATTCGAAAACCCGGTCCCGTCGACCTGCAACCAACGCCGAGGGTTGCCACAGCTCTCACGGCGCAAAACGTGACCGCCGAAGTTCGCCAACGGTGGTAACCGCCACCTGCGTTGTTGAACTAAAAGAAGCCACGCGACATGTGGGCGTTCTGAGCGCCTGAAGAGAATCCAGCTCCCCCTGCGTCTGCACAAGTTTAGCAACCGCTCCTTAAGAGCAGCTTATGCAACGAAGAATTGCTTCTTCGAGTTGCGGCTTTCGGACCGGGGCATAAAGACCGCACTCACGCGTGGCTGCCCAAGTTTCGTCGTCTCCGCACTCGCTTTGAGCGGAGCGCCGACAATCACGAAGCGTTCCTCAAGGCTCGGTTGCTCCCTCGCCTGCTGGACCATATCCCGGCGTTCAGAGCAGTCTTTTTGAAACGCTCTCTTAGACTAAAGCAATCTGCTTGTTTATGCTTACCCATGACTGGCTGCCTCGTCCCGTGTTACTACGCTACATCCAGAGCCGGAGACGTCTCATAGAATTTTGGAAAAGGAACTTCCGAATTTCCTTAATTCGTCAAACTGCGTAACCAGTTCCAGACAGAGCACAAACGCAAGCATCGCCGACAGTCCCGGGTGGCGTTCCATCCATCGCAGCACACTCGGTGCATAAAGGCTTCGGATGGAGTCCCGGGTCATGACGTAGGTTATGACTATCCCGATCGCGGCTCCCGCGAGCAAGTCGGTGGGGTAATGAATACCGAGGTAAGCGCGCGGAGCGCAAATGAAAATCGCGGTATAGAGAAGCGCAAAGATGCCGAGCCAGCGGGAGACGATGAAGATACCCACCGCCACCGACGTCCATAGCATTGCGTGATCGCTCGGAAAGGAACTCCATCCTGGCAGCACGCTCTCCCGGCGCAAAATAGACGCAAAGTGCTGATGCAAGTCCTGGGAGTTGATCGGTCGCATGCGGAATGGCAAAAAATCCGCGAGAATCCTTCCTATGAAAAGAGCAAGAATGCCGCTCAGAATTGTCGCGATAACGATTTGGCGCCTCCATTCCGTCCGCTCGCCCGTGCGGAACCATAGTCCCCACAAGACTGGAATAAGCACCAACCCCTTGAACGTGTATAAGTTCGCGACGGCGTTTATAGCGTGGTTACATAACGGGCAAAAATTCAGTCCCGCGAGATAGCTCTCGAGGACCGCATCGATGTTGTTCATTTCGCGGCAGTCTTGACGTTGGGCGCAGCAGGGCGAGCCTTGCACTTTTGCCAGAATGGATCGGTCGATAAATCGCCAAAAAATTTGCTTATTGATTGATGCACAGTAGGCTATTTCCTGATGATCAAGAACTCACATTTTCAATCGAATACGCGATTGCCCACAGTAGAATCATAGCGCTTTGGGGCGCGCATCCTTCCGGCACTGAGGGACACGGCAGAGGAGAAGGTGACGGAAACGCAGCGTATCATTCCGTCTTCTGGGTTGTCGATCATCAGCACAAACGCGCCGCCTCCTCCTTAATAAAACCTTAAGCTTCTACGAGCAATTTCAGGTCATAATCTTCGCGCCGAGTCGCACATATACGCAGACCGGCACACGACTGTCAAGGCGGATCTGCGCCTCAACTCCTCTCAGGTTCTGAGCCTAGCTCGGGCGCTTGACCTTTCGCGCCGGCTTTTTCTCTCGCCGATGGATTTGAGTCGCGGGTCCCGCAATGGACCCGACCTCCCCTACTCGCTTAAGACTTCCTTCAGCATTGCACTATAGAAATGCGGACCGTCCTTGCTGCCAGCACAACTGAGCAATATCGCTGTATTCCACATCGTCCGTTCTTCACGATTCGTCCGATCTGCTGGCAGTGCCCGCGCAGAAGACTTTCTGGATTGACCTGGACATGGAAAGGCAAGCGGTTGGTGTCAGGCCCGCAAATTAGACAGCGGTAGCTGCCTTTTGAGACGAGAGAACTGATCCACGATGGGCTACATCTTGCGAATCGAAGATCATTCTTTCTCGATCGTATCGCAGTCGCAGAGCGATCAGGAACCTGCGCATTGGCACCGTGGTGTCGCACCTGGTGTTGGCTGGCTACGGCAAACCGCCACGCCCGCCGACAAGGCAAAGGCAAAGGCAAATAGCGAAAAGAGTGAAACGCAAGCTACAGCTAACAAGAAGAAGACAGAAGCACAGAGCGATGCCGTCAAAACGCAGGCGTCTGCAAATGAAAATTAGGCATCGGCACAAGCCACCGCCGACAAGAAAGCAACGAAGGTTGAGAAAGCAACTACCGCAGCCGAAGCATCCGATGCGCACGCTGACGCCACAAAGCCGCAGACCAAGGCGACAAGAAGAAGCATGATGCCCAGGCCAAGGCTGACGGGAAAAAGCGGGATGCTGCCGAGGACGCCAACGTGGGACAAGCGAAAGCTGAGAAGGAAAAGGTGGCGGCCCAAAGTGATGCGAACAAGAAGGCCGCAGACGCGAATGTCGATGCAGCAAAGAAACAATAGCAAGTTCGCCGCCCGGGCGGCTTACGCCCGGCAGTCATCACGCACCTGGTGAAGTTGACGCAAAAAGGCGCGCGCAATATCAAGCGTTTGCGCCTCGTCACGGCCGTCCACCAGGTCATCGGTTCCGGCAAAACGCCGTGGACCACCCGGGCTTGAACCTAGAGCGAACTGCTCCGAGTTGAATATTACAAATCGTTACGGGGCCGACTCCCCAACGATAGAACGTGGTTGAGAGGAGGCAGTCAGCGCATGAAAGCATTAAGGGTTCTCCATAGCGAGTCATCTCGGGGCTGGGGCGGCCAGGAAGTCCGTACACTCAAGGAAATGATCGCGCTACGTGCGCTGGGTCACGACGTGGAACTCGTCTGTCCTGACGATGCAACGCTCGGAATCCGTTCGCGAGCCGAAGGCTTTACGGTGCATCACGCACGCATGCGCGGCGGCGCCGATCTGCGCTCCTTGCTGACAGTCCGGTCCATTCTTGAGCGGCATCGCTTTGATGTGCTGAATACGCACAGCGGTCATGACAGCCTGATCGCCGGCATGGCCGGACGTCTTGCGGGAACGCCGCTAATTGTCCGGACGCGGCATCTGGCGCTGCCCATTACGTCGCTAGCCACATACAACTGGATCCCGCACTGCGTCGTCGCGGTGAGTCATTACGTGCGCAACTATCTGATTTCCGCCGGCATGCAGGAAAGCCGGGTGGAGACGATCTATGACGGCATTGTTAGACCGGAGCCACTCACGCATTCAACGCTGCGCGATGAACTCGGACTTGATTCGAACGCTGTCATTGCTGGAATCGTGGCGATGCTGCGGGGGAATAAGGGGCACGCCGATCTGATCGCGGCGGTGAGGCCGATGATGATCGACCGACCGCATCTACATGTAGTGATCGCTGGTGAGGGTGGAGAGTTTGACAGGCTCAAGTCGATGATCGACGGCTTCGGGTTATCCCATCGCATTCATTTGCTGGGCTTCCGCAAAGACATCAACAACGTGTTGCGTGGCTGTGATCTGTTCGTGCTACCGACCCATCAGGAAGCGCTTGGCCAGGCGTTCATAGAAGCAATGGCTATGGGGCTACCGGTGATCGGCACGCACGTGGACGGCGTACCCGAGTTGATCGACTCTGGCGTGAACGGCTTGCTGGTGCCCGCACAGGACATAAATGCACTACGCGGCGCGCTCACACGCCTCGTCGACGACGCACCATTGCGCGTGCGATTTGGACTGGCCGGGCGAATCAAGACGGATAGCAATTTCACGGTCGAAAGTATGGCGAACGAGACCATCGAGTTATATCGGCGCGGTATCAATCGTCGGCGTCAGGCATGCAGTCGGTGGCGGGCGGCGGCATGACCCGGTCTGCTAGAGCGGTGCCCGTGCTGATGTACCACCATATCAGCACTTCGCCGGGCATGATTACGGTGTCACCCGATCACTTCGCCGCGCAAATGGCGTATCTTGCGAACGCGGGCTACACGACGATAGGCAGCATGCAACTAGCCGCCTATCTCGGGGGAGAGCCGCTGCCGAAAAAATCCGTTGTGCTGACATTCGATGACGGCTATCTCGACAACTGGGTGCATGCGCATCCAGTTCTAGAGGCGCACGGATTGACCGCTTTGTGCTTTCTGGTGACGAGCTGGATCGGCGAAGGACGCGTGCGCGCACATGCGCACTCAGGTGCCGCGTTACCGCCGCTACTCAATCACCGCGATGGCGAAATGGCGATTGAAAACGGGGAATGCGATCGCGCGATTCTCCGATGGTCGGAGATCGATGCAATGCGCGAAGCCGGAACCTTCGAATTTCACAGTCACACGCATCGTCATGTGAGATGGGATCAAGTGTCGGCCGACGCGGACGATAAGTGCGCGAGACTCGCGCGCGATCTCATCGACTCGCGCACGACCTTGAAAGCGCGGCTTGGCGCGGCCTCGGATCATCTGTGCTGGCCTCAAGGCTACTATGACGACGACTATCGACGTGTCGCCATTCAGGCAGGTTTCCGATATTTCTACACATGCGAGGCCGGGTCGAATTACCCCGGAAACGACGTCGATGGTGTTCGCTCGATTACTCGACTCGAGGTCCGCGACCGGCCGGCGTCGTGGCTTGCGTCGCGTCTGTGGGTGCACACTCGCCCCGCAATCAGTCGAACATATCTCAAGATCAAGCGGTGATGGCTGCACAGTCTCCAGAATGCTGCACGCGCACGATGGTTGCCGCTTCGCCTGCGAACCGGATGGCGTCGCCGGACGAAGTTGCTATCGCAGCGTCTTTCCTGCTTGGTCCCGATGCTGGCTTCATGACCGATAGCGACCTACTGATCGACGGTTGCGTGACCGCCGCAATGCGCGCGGGCAGACTCCCTACGCCTGGCTGATAAGGATCCCAGCATCCACTACGCCTGATAGTCGACCACTCAACATGGTCCCCTCCGACGCAGGAGGGTCAAAGTTGCAACTGCGAAAGTCCCTTCACACGCTACGCCGTGCCAGTCGCCGCCGACGTCAGCTTTGATCTCATTCTCGATTCCTGGTGTCTTGAATTCGTTTCTAAGAGAATCTCAAGGGCTGACATTGAAGTCACCTGATCTCGTTAGACAGCTTGTCTTCAGCACCAACAGCCATGCGGTCATGTGGGGCAGCTTCTCACACGTGCAAACGGCTCGTGGCAACCGAGAGCCACCCCATGATCGACAGCCGCAGCCGCCTCTCGCCCTCCTTCGTTAAGGTCCCGCGCGAGAAAGGACAACCCACCCACACGGGCTTGGACAACCGCGTTCCGCCATGATTTGGGCCGCGGCCGTCGACGCGATCCTCCCTTCGATGTTGACCTTCGCCACCGTGAACGTAATTGCCGCCGGAGTCAGCGTGGTGAATGAGTCGGCGCAGCGACGGTTATAGATAAGTGCAACAATAAAAGTCCGTCAGCGCCCTTTGAAACTCACACTGTGACATGGAGGCCAGCATGTTGACAATCGCGAGGAAACGGCTTGCGGCAACGGTGAACAAGATTCTCGGAGCAGATTTGGCATCGTGGTTTGCGTCTGCCCTGGCGAGCGCTGCGCTCACCATCGGCCCGGCGCAGGCACAGCCACCGTCGTTCGAGAGCTTCGCCGTCCCGACCGGCAGTGCGCCGCATGACGTCGCACCGGCGCGTGACGGCACCGTGTGGTACACCGCGCAAGCGCAGGGCGCGGTCGGACGGCTGGACCCGCGTAGCGGCAGGATCGACAAGATTGCTCTCGGCGCCGGATCGGCGCCCCACGGCGTAATCGTGGGTCCCGATCGCGCGGCTTGGGTGACTGACGGCGGCCAGAACGCAATTGTGCGCATCGATCCGAAGACGCTCGCCGTCACGCGTTTTCCGCTGCCTAAGGACCGGCCAGACGCCAATCTGAACACCGCCGTGTTCGACAAACAAGGGCATCTGTGGTTTACCGGGCAAAGCGGCATCTACGGCGAACTGGATCCGCAACGAGCCCGCATGCGAGTCTTCGATGCGCCGCGCGGACGCGGGCCCTACGGTATCTGCGCGACTCCGCACGGTGACCTGTATTTCGCGTCACTGGCGGGGAGCTATCTCGGTCGCATCGACCCCGCGAGTGGTGCGGCGCAGGTCATTGAGCCGCCAACGTCGAATCAGGGCGCGCGCCGCGTATGGTCCGATTCGAAGGGGCGTGTGTGGATCAGCGAGTGGAACGCCGGAAAAGTCGGCGTATTCGATCCCGTCACGCATCAATGGCGAGAATGGCGACTGCCCGGCAACGATCCGCACGCGTACGCCATCTTTGTCGACGATCAGGATATTGTCTGGCTCAGTGAATGGAGCGCCAACGCGCTAGTGCGCTTTGATCCGCGAGCCGAGCGGTTCGACGTGTTTCCTCTGCCGCGCCCGCACGCGAACGTACGTGAGATGATGGGCCGCCCGGGCGAGGTCTGGCTGTCCGAATCCGGCACCGATCATCTGCTGCTCTACCGGTCCCGCCCAGCCGATGCAAGCGGGAATTGACGACACACTGTGCGGACACTGAGATTCCGAAGTCCGCTGCGCCACGCGTGCAGGCCCAGCGCAAAAACGGCCTACAGCAACTGTAGAGTTTGCGGATCGGCTTCACCTTCGAAATACTTGCGCAGAGCTTCCACAAATACGTCTTTGTCGCTCGTGGCGCGCGCGAATAGGCTGATCGACGATCGAAACTTGAGGTAATCCGGATACCCGAAAATTTCCTCTATGGTGCACTCGTTGACAAGATTAACCAGCTGCGTCGATTCGCGCAGCCGTGGGCCGAGTAACGGGTGGCGCAGATAGGCTTCGGCCTCGGCCAACGACGAAATCGCGAATCGCCGCGCCATTGCGCTTGCCCCTAGCCCCTGTATTTGCGGAAACACGAACCACATCCAGTGGCTTCGCTTACGTCCATGCCTCAATTCATCGCATACCTGGGCGTACACGGCGTCTTGGGCGTCGACAAAGCGCTGAAGGTCATATAGATCGTCCATTTCGTATTCCGCTGAAGCCCGCGTGGAAATCCACCCTTGAACCCCGGTTCTCGCACCTGTTTCCCAGCTCGTGCGCCGCCCGGCGCGGCCATTAAGTGTGCTATTCAATGCAGCATCGAGCGTGGCGTTTTTAACGATAGCGCATCGGCGGCCTTCGCGTTCGCTCAGCATCGGTAGCACGGCGCGATGGCCGGGTTCGATCTCTTGCCGTCATTCGGATCGCCGCAAAGGCAATGGCCGTTCTTAAACGTTCGTCGAATGCGCGGGCGAGTGCGGCCCCGATGCCAGAACTTGCACCTATGATCAACACTACCTTGTTCTTCAAATCCCGCATAGATGCGCCGGAATATTGATTGATCAGACTCCGCGCAACGACAATTCGACGTGCTTCAGACGTCTCACCATACGGTCGAGGAACTGAAGCGTCACGTGAGCCAGGGCGCGTTGATTCGGCGCAATGACACCGACGGTGAGCGCGTTGACATTCACATCGTCAAGCGGCCGCCATACCACTTCGCCTCGCGCCAGCTCATCGAGAAACGCCAGTTTGGAAAAAAACGAAATGCCCCGCCCCGACGCGATCAGGCGCTTGAGAAGCGTCGTGGAGTTGCATGTCACGCTGGGCCTCAGAGATTCCCAGTACTCGTGAAAATCATTTTCCACAATGCCCTGAATTGGCGAGCGTCCTTCGAGTCTTAGAAACGCGTGGTTGCGACATTCTTCGAAGCCGATCCGCTCCTTCTTCGCCAACGGGTGCGACGAAGCCATCACGACCCCAGGCGGCAGAGACACTTCCGTCACGACGTCGAGGCCGGCCGGCAGCTTCGTGATGTACGAAATACCGAGATCATATTCACCGCTCACTAGCCGCGCCGGTACGTCGTGAGGCTGCACGGCAGCAATTGAATACGTCACCGCCGGGTACGAATCGGAAAACTCCTCCACCGTGGCGGGCAAAAAGTCGACGAAGAGGGAGTCCATCGCCGCCACTGACACGTGTCCCCTGCGCTCCCCCTTCAATGCATCGAGTTCACTGCGCATTAGATGAAAGTCGTTCAGCGTCGAACGGATATGTTGAAGTACACGCTCTCCGGCAGCGTTCAGGCGAATCCCATTCGGCAGCCGGTCGAACAGTTCCGCGCCCATCTCCGATTCGAGCTTGAGAATCTGGCGGTTGACCGCACTCGATGCGACATACAGATTCTGTGCGGCTTTCCGGATCGATCCGCAACGCGCCACTTCAACAAAATATTTCAGGACATTCGAATGCATCGTATTGTCTCAATTCGCTTCGCGCGCCGGCCACCCGGCGACCACGGGATGGTCGCACAGTACCTTGCCTACGTCGCACGCGCCACCAGGTGAACCCAGCGCACTGACAGGGACATCGAAGAACTCCCGGTTCACGCAGGTGAATTGAACCTCTGCCTGCGGAACCTCGTCTTCGTGGAAGATGGCCTCCGTCGGGCACACCGACACGCACACCCCGCAACTGATGCATTCATCGGGATGAATGTACAGGGTGCGCTCGCCTTCGTAGATACAGTCGACGGGACAGCACTGCACGCAGGCGCCGTCCTTGACGTCGATACATGGGGACGTGATGACGTAAGCCATTAGCGTCCGCTCCAGCGAGGTTTGCGCTTCTCCTGGAAAGCGCGCACACCTTCATGCGCATCTTCGGATTGCAACGCCGACACCAGCGCAGGCAGCCGCAAAGCCTGAGCCTCCGACGCCGAAAGCGTCGACGTCCTGCGGACCACCTGCTTGATTGCCTGGAGTGACAGCGGGGCACAGGAGAGCAACGCTTCGACCCAACGTTCAACGGCCGCGTCGAGTTCCACGCGCGGCACGACTTCATTGACCAGCCCCATGTCGAGCGCTTCGCGCGCCGACACGCGGCGCCCTGTCAACAGCATCGCCATGGCCTGCCGGTAAGGGATCTGACGTTGCAGGAGCGTCATGCCCCCATCGAGAGGCATGCGTCCGACAAGCGCCTCGGGCAAGCCGAAGCTGGCCTCTTCGCAAGCGACTACGAGATCGCATCCGAGTACCATTTCAAACCCGCCGCCGAGCGCGTAGCCGTTCACACGGGCAATCACGGGCACGTTCAGCGTTTCGCGCAGCGCGATGCCGCCAAATCCACCGGGGCGCGGCGCGGCCCAGTATTCGAGCCCGCTCATCGAAGGGTTCTTGAGATCGGCCCCCACGCAGAACGCACGCTCACCCTCGCCAGTCAGCACGACGACGCGTATGTCCCGGTTGCGTTCGAGTTCGTTCCAGACGCGCTGCAGTTCGCTCTCGGTCTCGAGATCCACCGCATTGAGCGCTTCCGGACGAGCCAACGTCACAGTGGCCACATGCTGATCGATCGTCAGTCTTACGCTCATACCGCCTCCGGCGCGATCGTCCCGCGCAACTGGTTGAGAATCTCCTCGGTGTGCTGCCCGAGCTTCGGGGGAGCACGCCGCAGTCCGACGGGCGCCCGCGACAGCTCGATGGGACTGCCTATGAAGCGCACGGGCTGCCCCTCGCCCTCTCCTTCGATGATCAGGCGGTTGTGCAGTGTTTGCGGGTCGACAAGGGCTTCGCGCAGATCGCGCACCGGGGCGCAAAGGAGGTCCTGCTCTTCCAGTCGCTCGATCCAGAAGTCTCGGGTGTTGCTTGCGAAGCGCTCGCGGAAGATCGTTTGCAACTCGTCCTTATGGCGGAACTGCTCGTTCAGATTGCAAAAGTGCGGATCAGCGGACAGGTCGCCGATTTGCAACGCCGCACAGATATCGCGAAGCGGGTTCGCCTTGAATGCGCCAACGAGGACGAGCGGACCGTCCCGGGTATCGAATACACCCGAGAGCGGCATTGCCGCCCAGTTCACTTCGGAGTCGGCCATCATGATCATCGCCGCTTCCTGCATCTGCATCGCGAGCATCGAGTTGTACAGCGATACGTTGACTTTCTGTCCTTCCCCAGTCCGTCCGCGATGCAGCAATGCAAGCAGGATGCCCTGCACCAGGTGCATACCCGCGGAATAATCGGCAAGCGCGGTCGGGTACACCGAGACCGGCAGCGACTCGTCCGCCCGACGCGCCATCACACCGCTCATTGCCTGCGCGAGCACATCCTGGCCACCCTTGTGCGCGTACGGTCCCGTTTCGCCGAACCCAGTCCCCACCGCAAAAATGATCCGGGGATTCAGGCTCCGGCAGGCCTCGTAACCGATACCCATCCGATCCATCACGCCTGCGCGAAAGTTGCTGACGACAACGTCGGCGTCGGCAATCAGCTTCTTCAATGCCGCCATCTGTTCGGCGTCGCGCAAATCGAGTTCGAGGCTGCGCTTGTTGCGGTTGAGACTGCAGAAGATCGGGTTGTCGGCACCCGCCACGGGCTCGAATGTCGAGCGGCTCAAATCGCCGCCTCCGATGCGCTCGACCTTGATGACGTCCGCACCGTAATCGGCCAGCATCTGGGTGCAGACGGGCCCCATCATCACCTGCGTCAAGTCGATGATGCGAACGCCTTGAAGCGGCAAATCCTGCGTGAATGCGTTGTAGCCGTTATTCATGCTGCAGCCCTCGCATCGACGTGAATGGCAAGCGGCGGAACGTCGGCGTTGCGGCCAGTCTGGTCGCCGGGGTCCGCGCCCTGGGCGCGCAGTGTCTTCTGCAGAGCGCGCACGTCGACATTGCGGACCGACACGTTCGCGTTGAGCGCAAGCGCTGCGGCAACGCCAGCGGCTTCACCCATCGCCATACAGGGCGGAATTTCGCGCGACATCTTTTGCGCCTGCGACGTCGCCGAATAGTGACGGCCTGCGACGAGCAGATTGTCGATCTTCTTCGGCAGCAACACGCGGTATGGCATGTAATAGTCGCGTCCGCGAGCGATGCTGTCTTCGAAGCGCGTGCGCTGCGCGAGATCATCCTTGCTCATGACATACTCGCCTTCGAGGAGACGAGTCTGACGCACGCCAGTTTGCGGAGCGACATCGATCACATAGCAGTTTTTGAAGCCCGGCAGCTTTTCCCGCACGAAGTCGACCACGGCATGGATGTGCTTGCGGCCCTGCACCTCTGCGCGCGTCAGATCCTCCGGGTTGAGGCCATCGAGACCCGCCATGTGCGGGCAGTTGCACCATACGACGCCCGGCAATGGCGTCTTGAGCCACCAGTAGCCCCACGAGCCGCCGAGGATGCGCTTGATCTGACGGTCGAGCAGCGCGAACGTCTCTGGCTCTTCGGCCTCAAAGCGTTCTGCCTCGTCCGTGTCGACACCACCGAGACGAAATACCGTTGTCGTGATGTAGGTGCCGCCGACATGCGGAACACCCGCCGAGGCGGCAACATCCAGATCGCCCGTCGCGTCGATCACGACATCCGCAAGAATCGCTTCCCGTCCGTTTTTTGTATCGCAGATCACGCCCTTCACCTGACCGTTCTCGACGAGGGTTCGCGAAAACCACGAGTGCAGCCGAAGCTTGATACCAAGCTCTTCCACCATTTCTAGCGCCACGCGCTTCATCGCATCAGGGTCGAACGCGGCCGCAAAGCACACAGGATGCGGCGTCTTCTGGCTGTGAAAATCAAAGGTGCCCCAACGGCCCCACTGGCGATACGCAGCGGGATCTTCGCCCCATTCGTGCGAACGCGGAAACATGGCAAGCTTGCGCGCCGCCATACGTTCGATGAATGTCATGCAGGTGCCGCGCACGGAGATTTCATGAAGGTGGTTGTCCCACATGTCGTCGAGTACGAGCACCATGCCGCCCGATGCGAGCCCGCCAAGGTGGTTGTAGCGCTCGAGAAGAATGACTTCCGCGCCGTTTCGCGCAGCGCCGATCGCTGCCGACAGGCCTGCGGGACCACCACCGACTACGACGACGTTAGCCTTCGCGACCACGCGCACATCGCGCGCGGGTTCCTGGATCCATTCACTGATCATGTTCATTTCGTCTCCTTTCTGAATTGGCTATATCGCTCAGGCTCAATGCGCGCTTTCGGGTTGCCATTTGACGAGGCAGCGCTCGAGTACTGCGATGACCAGGAAAAACGCACCTGACAATATGGCGCTCATGATGATGGCCGTGTACAGCAGCGGGGAATCGAAGTTATAGGTCGCCTGGATAATCATCGCGCCTATACCTTGCGTCGCCCCGATCCATTCGCCCACTACTGCACCGATCACCGACATTGACGCTGCGATACGCAGCGCGGAGAAGAGATACGGCAGCGACGAAAAGACCCGGAGCTTGAAGAAGATTTCGCGCTTGCTTGCCGAGAGAATCTGCATTAGCTCCATTGCCTGCGGATTGACCGCATTGAGTCCGCGAACCATGTTCACCAGCGTTGGGAAGAAGCAGACAATCGCAGCGATGGTGATCTTCGGTTCGAGCCCGTTGCCCATGATCAGCACGAGAATCGGTGCCTTGGCGACGACAGGAATCGAATTGATCATCACGGCAACCGGATAGAAGATGTCCTGCAGCGTCTTGTTGTGCACAAAGACGGTCGCTAGCAGGATCGCCGCGAGATTGCCTAGAAGAAAGCCCAGCGATGCCTCGATGGCGGTCGGCAGCAAATTCTGCATCAGCACATCGCTCTTGCTGACGAACGTCTGCAGTACCAGCATTGGCGTTGGTGCAATGAACGGCTTGACGTGAAAGCCCGCGACCACAGCCCACCAGGCGAAAAGAAGGCCCGCCACACCAAGCGCCGGCAACATACGCGCGCGCCACAGTTGCCGGCGTCGACGTACGGCCCAGGCCTGTGCTTCGGCGTCGGCAGTCGGGGAAGACATATTCAGGTGGATTTCAGACGTAGCCATCAGCATGTCTCCAATACACGTCGTAGATAGGCGGCGAGTTCGACGAATTCGCGGGTCTCGCGGACATCGAGCGTGCGGTCTTCTGGCAAACTGACGGGCACGATTTCCTTCACCCGGCCGGGGTTCGCAGCCAGCATCAGTACACGTTGACCGAGGAATGCCGCTTCGTAGATGCTGTGCGTGACGAACAGCGTCGTGAGTCCCATCTCTTTCCAGACGCGGCGCAGTTCTTCGTTGAGGCGATCGCGTGTGATTTCGTCGAGTGCGCCGAATGGCTCATCCATCAACAGCACTTTGGGGTCGCTTACCAGTGCGCGGGCGATGGCGACCCGCTGGCGCATGCCTCCCGACATCTCATGCGGGTACGCATCCTCACGCCCCTTGAGTCCGACGAGTTCCAGCAGTTCACGCGGCGTGGCGCGACCAGCCCGGTTCTTCCCGCCCGCCACTTCCAGCGGCAGTTGCACGTTCTGCAGAGCCGTTCTCCACGGCAGAAGCGCCGCGTCCTGAAACACGAACCCTATATCGCGCCGCTGACGTGCGACATTGGGCGCGGAACCGAGCACACTGATCTCGCCCCGGCTCGGCCTGACCAGATCGGCAACGACACGCAGGAACGTCGACTTCCCACAGCCTGAAGGTCCCAGAAGCGTGAGGAATTCACCGGCCGCGACGTCCAGGCTCAGACCTTCGATCGCGGTGACACTCCGCCGGTCGGTGAAGAAGCGGACATTGATATTGCGGCAGCTAATTGACAAGGCACCGGCGTGCGGAACCTCTACGGGCGAGTTTGCCCGCTCCGCGCGCGGCGGATTGAACGTGGCAGCATGCATGGGTTTACACCAGTAGTCTTGAGGAACGGGTAGCGTTGAGCACGTCCATCGTCATGACGTCCTCCACCTTGGGTTGATGCGTCCTGAACTGGCCGAGCTGTCCGTAGGTCGTGATCTGTTCTCCCCAGACCGCCGGATCCATCGCGCCCCAGCCGTGGGTCTGCGTCGTCGGGTTGAAGGCATAGCTCATCAGCGAATCGATCGCGACACGCTCATCCGCATGATTCAGATTCGGGTATTCCTTGATGAGCAGGTCGACGGCCTGATCGCGATGGGTATTTGCGTGGATCCAGCCGCGCGCCGTTGCGCGCATGAAGCGGGTGACCGTGTCCGGATGCTCCTTCAGCGCTTCCGTCGTTGTGTAATACGGCAACGCATAGAGGCGTACACCGGTGTCCCACAACCGCAGATCAACGCGATCCGCGCCAAGCGGCTTGAGCGCCGTGGTGTTGGTTTGCCAGCCGGTTACGGCATCCACCTGCCCGCTCAGAAGCGGCATCATGTCGGCGCCGATCGGCACGATCTCGACCTGGCCTTCAGGAATTTTGTTCTTGGCCAGTAACGCCTTGAGCAATACCATCCCTGTCGCCTGGATGCCGATACGCTTGCCAATCATGTCGTGCGGCGTGCGAATCGGCTTTTTCTTCAGTGAAAAGAATGTATACGGGTGCTGCTGCAGCCCGGCGGCGATGCATTTGATCGGCAGCCCCTCTGAGACGGCCAGCATGATCGATGGGCTCGATGAGATCTCGCCCGTCTCAAAGCGCCCCGAGGCGACGATTGCGACGCCATCGATATTCGGTCCGCCCGGCTGAATGTGAAAATCGATCCCTTCCTGTTCATAAAAACCGAGTCGCTTCGCGACGACCTCACCGACCTGATTGCCGCCCGGAACCCACCCCAGCTGCATATTGACAGTCGCTTTTTCGCTTGCTAGTGCGCGCACCGAAAGCAGTGCGCCTGTTGCCGCCATGCCGCCCATTGCGAGCGTCATCCGCAGCACACGCCTGCGCCCTGCGTTCTCGATTACTGACATCGTTCACTCCTCCGATGGTCCTTCATGGATTCAAGGGAACCGGTCTGTTGCTTTCCGAGGTGCTGCCGGCTAAGTGCATTCTCAGTAGCCGAAAGTGTCCCCGCAAGCATCAATTTTGAAGACGAGTGATGCCGAAATTAGCTCACCCCCACGGTGCACCACAATGGTGCGTCATGCAGGGCTGCGCACATGACGCGCGCATTGCTCGATGAACCGCTCTGAAAATTAGCTCACTGCTAGTCAAATTCGGTGCTAGCCGACGCGATTTTTGTTCCGCAAGAATCGGTCGCTAGTGAGGCGGGCAGGAGACTCTCGCGTTCCACAATCGGGTGTCAGGTTCACCACGCCGGCACGTTAAAGACCGTCCAAGCAGCCTCATACATTCGTTTTCCTAACTAATCGAGCCGCACTCTAAAACAATCAGGCCAGCACTCAAGGAAATCATGATTCGACGCGCTATCGTAATTACGGCAACCGCCCTCGCCTGTCAGACCGCATTCGCCCAAAGCAGCGTAACGCTCTACGGTTTGATCTCAAGCGGAATCGTGTATGCGAACAATCAGAAGGGAGCCGACAAACAAGGGCATTCGACCTGGCAGTTCGCAAGCGGACCGATGCAGACGCCGCGCTGGGGTATGAGAGGGGTCGAAGACCTTGGCGGCGGAGTCAAGACGATCTTCACGCTGGAAGGCGGCTACAGCGTCGCCAATGGCGCCCTATCTCAAGGCGGACGTCTGTTTGGCCGGCAAGCCTTCGTTGGCTTGTCATCGAACAGTCTGGGCACGGTGACGTTCGGCCGCCAGTACGACGAGGCCGTCACGCTATGCATTTTTTCGTCTGCCTGCCAGTTTGCGGCATATGGCGCGCATATCGGCGACAGCGATAACGTCTTCGATACTTTCCGCATTAACAATGCGGTGCAGTACAAAAGCATCGATTACGGTGGATTGCAGTTCGAAGGACTCTATGGCTTTTCGAACAAGGCCGGGGCTTTCTCGGACAACAACGCCATCAGCGCCGCCGTTCAATATCATCGGGGACCGCTCTCTCTGGGAGCCGCCTACCTTCAGGTCAAAATGCCCAATGATCCTGCCAATCCCAACGGCGCGGTGGTCGGCGACTACGGCTTCACCTCACCCTTCATTACTAATCCAGCGACCAACGCAGGCGTGAGCAAGCAGAGAATGTTCGGCACAGGCGGCGCCTACGCATTTGGAACTGCAAACCTGTCCTTGCTCTATACGAATGCGCGTTTCGAATATCTCGACGAATCCAGACTGACGCTGCAGAACTTCGAAGTCTCATTGACCGACTACGTGCTTCCGGACCTGATGCTCGGGGCCGCCTACATCTTTACCACGGGGCAATACCGTCCCCAGGACGCAAGCCCGAAATGGCATCAGGTCAACACCGGCGCGGTGTACTTCCTGAGCAAACGGACGGATGTGTTTCTGGTCGGCATTTACCAGAAAGCCGCCGGTGATGCGCAATTCGCCCAGATCTACACGCTTTCGCCGTCGACGACCAAAACACAAGTCTCGGCTGTCATCGGTCTGCGGCATCGTTGGTAAGCGAATCACACACGAAACCGTCACCGAAAAGCGCCTGTGACCCGCGGGCGCTTGTTCCAGAACCCGCCGGGATAATTCGATTCGTCAGAAGTAGATCGTCGCTCTTTTGTTTCTTAACCGCGGGACGTTCACCGCAACTTTCGGGCGCGGGCCCGCAAGCTTTTAGCGCCCCAACCGAGGCCGATAGTTGAATGTCGGCAACTCGCCGATGCAGCAACCTTCGCCTTCGCCAATCGGATGGGCGTTCGCGGGTGCGGAGCTGCCGTCCGACTGTCCGAGCCACGTGACAGGCGAATGACGGCTCATGGCGGCAACATTCCTCGAAGACCTTCACCTTCGGGCTATCTTCGGGGGACATCGAGCACGGTTACCGGCCTACGCTAAGTTCCTGCTGTCGCCGCACTCGCGCGTCTTCCTCAAGACGTGTCTCTTCGAGTTCTAGCAGCACGCCATCGAGGTCCACAGGTCGCGTGTCGACTTCGATGCGGCCGGTCAATTCGGCATCGACATCCAGCCGCCCTGCTTCGAAGAGCGTCCAGATCTCCGCGCCATAGCTCGCGGTGAGTATTTGCGGTGCAAAACGTCCGAAGTACGCGGCCAGGTTGTCGACGTCTCGTTTGAGCATCGAGGCGGCTTCGTTGTTGCCGGCTGCGTCGACGGCCTGTGGAAGATCAATGATCACCGGTCCATCCGCTGCCAGCAGGATGTTGTATTCCGACAGGTCGCCGTGAATCACCCCTGCGCAGAGCATGCGGACAACCTGGTTCAGCAGCAGCGCGTGCAGTTCGAGGGCGCGGGCTTCGGTCAGATCGACGTCGTTGAGCCGTGGCGCGACGTCACCCGCCTCGTCGATCACCAGTTCCATCAGCAACACGCCGTCGGTACAAATATAGGGTTGCGGCACGCGCACACCTGCGGCGGCGAGCCGGAACAGCGCGTCGACTTCGGCGTTCTGCCATGACGCTTCCTGCATCTGACGGCCGTAGCGCGTACCTTTTTCCATTGCCCGGGCCTGCCGGCTGTTCTTGACCTTGCGACCGTCCCGATACGACGCGGCTTGCCGAAAACTGCGCTGCTTCGCGTCCTTGTAGACCTTCGCGCAACGCGTCGATTCGCCACTGCGCACGACGTAGACCGTTGCCTCCTTGCCGCTCATCAACTGGCCGATGACTTCGTCGATGAGTCCTTCTTCGAGAAGCGGTGCAAGTCGTTTGGGTATTTTCATACGACCGCCGGCCGCAGCTCGTGGAACGTGCATTCCACACGCCTGGATGGTGAATAGCCCGCTGAGGTATGCGCGACCAGCAAACCGATGAATTGCGCAGCCGGTGCTGCCGGTCGTAAGCTTGGTGCGTGGGAGATGGATGGAGTCATGCCGGATTATACGGGAGGCCGAGGGCCAGCCGACGCAAATCTCCCGGCGACTGCGCAGATGCATTGCGCCGCAGTTCCAGCCGCTGGCTGCCTGGCACGACGGGCAGCACCCGTTGCCGTCATTCGATGATTGTCTGCGAACGTCTCGAATTCAACGTGACGCCATCATTCGCGGGAGCATGTCGGGCCTGCAACGTCGAACCCTGCGCATACCTCATGCACGTGCTCACCGAATTACCGCGGCGCGTACCGGACGACGATGTCACCGACCTGCTGCCCCTCAACTTGGTGAAGCTCACAGCTGCAGCGAGTGACCCAGCTTGATCCAACCGGCACATTGGCGGCGACTTTGCCGATCGATGCAGTGCCGTGAAACGTCATCGTTCGAGGCGCAGATGGATCAATTCCGCGTGCTGCATTGCGCGCTTACAAATGTCGCAAGCGCCGCAGCTCCGTCGTTATGTCTGAAGTGACGGCTCTCTACTGCTATGCCCGGCAGGCATGCCTCTCTGCTTACAAGGTCTTTGTCGCGCCGTCCACGGAAACCTATAGTCGTTGCACCACCATGGATCGAAAGTGGCGCGACGAAGCTCTTTGTCTGATTGCTGAAACCGGCGCAGGCGAGATCTGTACCGCCGTCGACGCAAGGGACGCATGGGAAGTTGGTCTTCGACGATCTTCGTGATGATGCGGAGCCGAGAAGGTGTCGTTCTGAAGATGCTCCGGGCAGGGATAACGGTCAATGAATCACTCACTGGATAAGTGGCGCAATGAATCGCTCACGGAAACCTTAGGAAATCACATGTCTAAGTTAGCTCAAAAAGTAGCACTCGTTACCGGTGGTTCACGCGGCATCGGTGCGGCAATCGCGAAACGTCTGGCTGCGGACGGAGCGCGGGTGGCCTTTACGTACGCGAAGGACGCCAGCGCGGCTTCGGCCGTGGTCAAAGAGATTGAACTCAATGGCGGAAAGGCTATTGCGATCCAGGCGGACGCTACCGACGTCAAAGCCGTCGAGGCTGCGGTCGGGAAAACTGTTGCAACGTTCGGCCGGCTGGATGTGCTGGTAAACAATGCCGGCACGGCCATTCCGAAACCGTTCGAAGACACGACTCTGGAGGAGATGGATAGAGTGATCGATATCAACATCCGCGGCGTATTCGCTACGACCAAGGCCGCGCTGAAGCACCTGAGCGATGGTGGCCGCATCATCATGATCGGTTCGGCGGTGGGCGAGCGAGCCATTGCTCCCGGGCTGGTGCCCTACGCAGCCACGAAAGCAGCCGTCAGGATGTTCACCCAGGCGCTGTCCAGAGAGTTGGGAGGCCGGGGCATCACGGTCAACAACGTCCAGCCGGGACCGATCGATACCGACCTGAATCCCGCCTCAGGCGACTGGGCGGTGCCGCAGAAGGCCGCTACAGTACTTGGTCGCTATGGGCGCGTTGAAGAGATCGCCGCAATGGTAGCTTTCGTCGCCGGCCCGGAGGCCTCGTACATTACCGGAGCGAATCTTACCGTGGATGGCGGGATGAATGCCTGAGCCTGAGCACATATTCGACCTACGGCTTTGAAGCAGAGCGACGCATCTTTTCAAGGAACTGCTGGGCAAGACGAAGATTTTCCCGCGAACCCATGGTGTTTTCCCGTTTATGACGCGCCACGTTCGGATGAGCGCGGCGTTGAAAATCAGACCTGCGCGCGTCCGCCGTCGACGAACATCTCGATACCGGTGATATAGCTGGCGTCGTCTGACGCGAGGAAGGAAACGGCCTTCGCAATCTCGTCGGCGGTGCCGACCCGACCAAGCGGGGTTGTCCCGGCAACTTCCTTGCAGTACGCCGCGATCTGTTCGTCGCTCATCTTCAGTTCGGTCTTGTAAGCCGGCGTCACGACGACTCCGGGCGCTACAACGTTGACGCGGATGTCGCGGCCTTTGAGATCGGATGCCCAGGTGCGTGCAAACGAACGCAAGGCTGCCTTGGTGGCGGCATAGACACCGAATGCAGGCACGCCTTGAATCGATGCGATCGATCCTGTGATCACGATTGCGCTGCCCGCGCGCATGAATGGCAAAGCGCTTTGCACGGTGAGCAGTGTGCCTTTCACATTGATGCCGAAGTATTTGTCGAATTGCGCTTCGCTGATGTCCCCGAGACTCGTGAATTCGCCGCCGCCGGCGTTGGCGAACAGGATGTCGATTGTCGGGTGAGCCGCCGTTACCGTTTGCACGATGCGCTCGAGGTCGGCCACAGAAGAGATGTCGCCGCGAATCGCGAGCGCACCGTGGCCGATTTGCGATACCGCGGCATCCAGCTCCGCCTGGCGCCGGCCGGTGACGAACACCTTGGCGCCTTCGCGAGCGAGGCGCATTGCGGTGGCGAGGCCGATCCCGGTACTACCGCCGGTCACGAGCGCTACCTTTCCAGCATGCTTTGTCGAATGGATGTTGTCGTAAATAGAGGCTGTCATCTCAAGGCTCCGGTTCATCTGCAAGGGTAATGGCCTCATACTAGATTAAGCACATGTACAGATAAATATGTACATTGTGGTTTGTCTATTCACGACTGTGGATAATCGGAGCCGATCGATGGACCATTTGCAGGCGATTCGCGTTTTTGTCCGCGTTGTCGAGACAGGAGGCTTTGGGCGCGCGGCCCTGTCGCTCGGTATGCCCAACGCCACGGCGAGCAAATGGGTCAAGTCACTGGAAGCGCACCTTGGTGTAAAACTGCTGGAGCGCAATACAAGGCGAGTCAGCGTGACAACCGATGGCGCTGCTTACTATGAACGCACCCGGCAGCTGCTCAGCGAGCTCGATGATATCGAGACCACCCTCGGTCGGGAGCAGACCAGCCCCCGTGGGGTACTGAGAGTCGACACCGGCGGATCGACCGCAAGTGGCATCCTCATTCCTGCATTGCCGGCCTTTCTTGCCCGCTATCCCAGGATACAGATTCAACTCAGCGTCACTGATCGCACCGCAGATCTTGTCGCCGAAAACATAGACTGCGCGATTCGAAGCACCTCGGACGATCCGGATCTCGTGACGCATCCAATCGGGACGCTCGCGTGGGCCACCTGTGCGAGTCCGGCATATCTCGCGAAGCACGGCAGGCCAAAACATCCGCAGGAAATCGTGGATAAGAACATGCCGGTCGTCGGATATTTTTCTGCAAACACGGGTATGACACAGCCCCTTACGTTTCGTCGGGGCCAAGAGACGATCACGCTTGGTCGCGTACGCAATGACGTGCTCGTTAGCGAGAGCAATGCGCACCTTGCAACCGCACTGGCGGGTTTGGGCATTGTTCACACATTGAACTTCATGGTTCGCCCGTTCATCGAGCAAAAGAAGCTTGTGCCGATTCTCGCGAAATGGCGGCCGGACCCGCTCGAAGTCTATATCGCGTATCCGCCTAGCCGACGATATAGCACCAAGGTCAGAGTGTTTGCGGACTGGGCGGCGACATTATTCGCGTCTGCGTGAACTCGTGGCCGACCATTAATGCTCATAGCCCAGCCACTCGCCGGCCTTCCGCCCGGTAACGCCCTGAGCTCTGTCCGGTCCTTCGCCTGAATGCGATGCTGAAAGCCGTATCGGACAGGCACGCGATGCGTGAGGCGATATCGACCGGCGGTTCTTCCGAGTGTCGCAAGACCGTGCGCGCGATCGTCATGCGCCAATGATTCAGATAGTCGAGCGGCGCACGACCGACAGAGCGGCGAAACCGGGCCGCAAAAGCGGTGCGCGACAGGCCGACTGCGCTCGCGAGATTTTCGACCGGTCAACGTTCGCCGGGCCTCGCGTGCATTATCGACAGCGCCGTCTCACATGCATACCGCGCGCCCTGCGCTCTCATGAGTCACCACTTGCGGTTTAAGACCCGCATGATTGACCTTCCGGCGACGGCGCGGCGCGAGCGGGCTTTCGGCGCTCTTCGCAGCCGTGGCCGCCTGTCTTTGACTTGCCATTCTGTTCCGGGAAGGGTCCACCCCACTATCCGGCCAGTTCACGATGCAAGGCCCGATACTCCTGCGAAAGTTTGTGTCCCGGATCGAGGTGAATGACGGGGGTCGCCTGCTGATGCGATTCGCGGATCTTCACGGACGAAGACAGCCGCGAAGCCAGCACGGGCAAGCCCTCACTGACGAGTTCGTCGACCAGCTTTTGCGGCAAGCTCGCACGAGGCTGAAACTGATTGATGACAATCCCCTCCACCTCCAGTGCCACGTTGTGATCCTGCTGGATCTCCTTCACGTTTTCGAGCAACGTGTAGAGCGCGCGACGGGAAAAGTCATCACAGTCGAACGGAATCAGACAACGCTCGACGGCGATTAGCGCGGAGCGGGTGTAGAAGTTCAACGCCGGCGGCGTGTCGATATAAATCGCGTCATACATGTCGAGCTCATTGAGCGCTTCACGCAACTTGTAGATCTTGTAGCGGGATTCCAGTTTGCCGTGCAACGCGTCCAGATCAGCATGGGCGGGCATAACGTCCAGGTTCTCAAACGGCGTCGGATGAATGAAGGACGTGACTTCTACGGGCCTGAAGCTGAACGTTAGCGCGGTTTCGAAGAACCCGGCGACGGTAGGATGGACCTCACTGGCCTGCGGGCCGAGCAGGTATTGACTTGAATTCGCCTGGGCATCCAGGTCGATCACCAGCGTGCGCAGACCTTCGCTCGCGCTGATGGCCGCCAGGTTGCAGACGATGGTCGATTTGCCTACACCGCCTTTCTGATTGAATACGACGCGCCGCATATTCTCCCCTTGAACGGAAGCTGTCCTGAATCCTCCAGCATACCTGAGTCAGCGGACCGGGATAGATGCGGTGGTGCTGACGGCACTTCACGACCGATGCATCGAGTGGCCACCGTGTTCGAGAGCGGCAACGTCCAGGCCACAACCGCCACCGTAGGCAGTGATTTGGCCGACACCGCATGGCTCGTCTCGATCATCCTCGCCGACCTCGCGATTCCGAGCGGCAACGACGATCTCGCGACCTTGCCAAACTTTGCGATTAGCCTGCGCCTGCGGTCAGTCTCGTCGCTTGTTGCACAGGGTTCCTTAAAGTCGCAGCAGCACACGACAATGTCCTGCTTTGCTTTTCTGTCTCACCTGCTATGCTGGTCTGGATATTTGATTTGCGGCTTCATGGGCCGGTGCGGGCGCGACGATGTGCCCCTCCGTGCGCAATCGCGCGGTGGATCGGAGAGTGCTATGCCACCTCGATTTGCATCCCGAATACTTCGACCATCCGGACCCTCGCTCTCGATGGGCGCCGTCGTGCGTGCCTTGATTGTCATCGAACTGCCACTCGCCGGAATTCTGCTTGCACCGGCGGCGCTGGCAGGCGGAGCGTTGCCGCAGAGTGGACAGTTCGTGAGCGGTCAGGGCTCTATCGCGAGGAGTGGTCAAGGCCTTGTTATCACGCAGACCGGTTCGACCCGCGGCGTGATCGATTGGAATAGCTTTTCGATCGGTTGGGGGCACAGCGTCACCTTCAATAACGGCTCCGGTGCAACGCTAAACCGTGTGACCGGCGGCTCGCCTTCGGAAATCCGTGGCAGCCTGACTGCGACA
>NZ_JARESU010000160.1:0-16771 GCF_046027075.1 Paraburkholderia sp. RL18-085-BIA-A
TTTTAGATGTCAGGGCTTTTTAGAAATGTCCGGTTCTGGCTCATTAGAAATGTCTGGTTTCCTGCTCCGGGCTGGCTGCTGTGGCGCATGCTGCGGCATCACAGCCAGCCCGGAGCCAGACCATGAACGGACGTGGATTCATCACGATCAGCATGCACGAGCTCGAGCGCGTGAAGATCATCGAGGCGGTCGTCCAGCATCGCCTGACGATCGTACTGGCGGCTGAACGGCTGCAGCTGTGTGAGCGTCAGGTCAGCCGGCTGGTGCGGCGCTACGAGGCCGCCGGACCGGCCGGGCTCGTCTCGGCGCGGCGTGGCCAGCCCAGCAACCGCGAACTGCCCGTCGATCTGCGGGCGCGCGCGATGGCGCTGGTGCGTGAGCGCTATGCCGATTTTGGCCCGACGCTGGCGTGCGAGAAGCTCGCCGAGTGTCATGGCGTGATGCTGGCAAAGGAAACCGTGCGGCGCTGGATGCGTGAGGCCGGGCTGTGGATTCCCCGCAGACAGCGGCCACCGAAGCTGCATCAGCCGAGAAACCGCCGCGCGTGCCTGGGTGAGCTGGTGCAGATCGATGGCAGCGATCACCGGTGGTTCGAGGAACGCGCGCCGGCCTGTACGCTGCTGGTGTTCATCGACGATGCAACGGGCCGGCTGATGGCACTGCACTTTACGGCGACCGAATCGACCTTCAGCTACTTCGAGGCGATGCGCGCGTACCTTGAGCAGCATGGCAAGCCGGTTGCGCTGTACAGCGACAAGGCCAGCGTCTTTCATTGCAACAGTCATTCCGTGACGCCTGGCAAGGGCGTGACGCAGTTTGGCCGCGCGCTATACGAGCTGAATGTGGATACGTTCTGCGCCAATAGCAGCCAGGCCAAGGGTCGCGTGGAACGCGCCAATCTGACGTTGCAGGATCGCCTCGTGAAGGAGTTGCGGCTGCGTGGGATCAGCACGAAGGAGGCGGCCAACGCTTACGCGCCCCACTTCATTGCCGACTTTAACGGCCGGTTCGGCAAGGTGCCCAGGAGCACGTTCGATTCGCACCGGCCGCTGCGGGCGGATGACGATCTTGACCTGATCCTGACGTGTCGCGTGCCGCGGCGCGTGTCGAAGGTGCTGACGGTGCAGTACGACCGGGTGATCTATCTGCTGGAAGACACGGTGGCAAACCGCAGCCTCATTCACAACTATCTGGACGTGTTCGAGTATCCGGACGGACGCATCGAGATCCGGGTCAATGGCGCTGCCCTGCCCTGTGTCCGCTACGACCGGCTCTCGGAGATTGACCAGGCCGCGGTGGTCGACAACAAGCGGCTGGGACACACGTTGCAGCTCGCGCAGGTGATCCAGGCGCAGCGCGATGACAGGCGTGCATCAGGCTCGCCATCGAGAACGAACCAGGGTGAAGCGCCGCGGCCGAAGGAGCGCAAGGTGGGCACCCGCAAGCAACGCGAACTGACCCGGGAGCAGTTGAATGAAGCGATTCTGGGAACTGCCGGAATGCGGGTTGGCTCGGTGCTTGAAAGCCCTCTAACATAGAGATTTCTGAACCTCAGAACCGGACATTTCTAAAAAGTCCCAACCCGGACATTTCAGAATGGCCTTGACATTAGATGTGGGAGCTTTTTAGTAATGTCCGATTTAGGCTAATTAGAAATGTCCGATTTCCGCCCTGAGGCGCACGCTGTCGCGATGCGTTGACCCAGGGGGCAATCATGAATGGGCATGGCCTGATCACGGCAACCATGCGCGAACTGGAACGAGTCAAGGTCATCGAGGCGGTCATTGAAGGCCGCTTGCGCTGCTTTCAGGCAGCCGAGCGGCTGGACCTCTGTGAGCGGCAGATCAGCCGGCTGTGCCGGCGTTATGAGGCCGATGGTCCAGCCGGGCTGGTGTCGGGCAAGCGTGGCAAGCCGAGCAACCGTGAGTTGCCCATCGATCTGCGTGCACGGGCCATGGCACTCGTGCGTGAGCGCTACGCCGATTTCGGACCGACACTCGCATGCGAGAAGCTGGCCGAATGTCATGGCCTGGTGCTGGCGAAGGAAACCGTGCGGCGCTGGATGCGCGATGCCGGGCTGTGGGTGCCGCGCCGGCAACGGCCACCGAAGATCCACCAGCCGCGTGCCCGGCGCGCGTGCCTCGGCGAACTGGTGCAGATCGACGGCAGCGACCACCGGTGGTTCGAGGACCGGGCGCCCGCGTGCACGCTGCTGGTGTATGTCGACGACGCCACGAGCCGGCTGATGGCGCTGCATTTCACGGCCACGGAATCGACCTTCAGCTACTTTGAGGCGACGCGGGCGTACCTCGAACGCCATGGCAAGCCGGTGGCGTTCTACAGCGATCGGGCCAGCGTATTCCGGCCAACGTACAGCCGCAACGGCGCGCGGGGCGTCACGCAGTTTGGCCGCGCGATGTACGAGCTCAATATCGACACCTTCTGCGCGAACTCAAGCCCCGCCAAGGGGCGCGTGGAACGCGCCAACCTGACGCTGCAGGACCGGCTGGTGAAGGAGCTGCGGCTGCGCGGCATCCAGACCATGGAAGCGGCAAATGCCTGGGCGCCCGCCTTCATGGCCGCCTACAACGCGCACTTCGCGAAGCCGCCGCGGAGCACGTTCGACGCGCACCGGCCGCTGCGTGACGATGAGGATCTCGACGCGATCCTGACCTGGCGGGTGATGCGCAAGGTGTCGGAATCGCTGACGGTGCTGAATGACCTCATGATCTGGCTGCTGGAGGACACACCGGCTACGCGCCGGCTGATCGGCCACTACATCGACGTCTGGGAGTACCCGGACGGTCGCATCGAACTGCGTGCCGGTGGCGTGGCGCTGCCCTGTGTGCCGTACGACAAGCTCGCGGAGATCGACCAGGGGGCGGTCGTTGAGCACAAGCGGCTCGGTTATACGCTGCAGGTCGCGCAGGCGATGCAGGCCCAACGCGATAACCGTCGTGTATCGGGCTCGCCGTCACGCACGAATCGCGGTGCGGCGGTACGCAAACCGGCAGCCTCGCCCGGCACGAAGAAGCCGCGCGCATTCACGAAGACCGATCTGAACGAAACGATCCTGCAGCTCGCCACGCAACACATAAAACAGCCAAAGGCAGCATCAAAACCAGGCCGTCGGTCTGCAAGGGCACACTGAACGGACTGACACGCCCTGCCCATTCATAAGCAGTCCTTCAACACCGCATGCGTTGAAACCCGTGAAAGACAGACTCCACACCAACCCCTGAGATCAGACATCTCTAATTAGCCCAGACCCCGACATTTCAAAAAAGCCTCGACATGTGGTCAGTTTGAAAGTGTTGCAAAGAAGCGCACCGAGTCAGCAACCTGACACACGTGTACCTCAGCCGCTACGTCAGCGATGATGGCCACGCGCCCCTGGATAACAACGTCATGGAGCGCGACATAAGGCCATTCTGCACTGGGAGAAAGTCGTGGCTCTTTAGTGACTCGGTTGCCGGTGCGAAGGCCAGCGCGATGGTCTATAGCTTGATGCTGACTTGCCGCGCTTGCGGCGTCGAGCCGTACGCATACCTGCTGCACGTGCTCACCGAACTGCCGCAGCGCCCGCCCGACGCCGACATCAGCGACCTGCTGCCGTTCAACTTCGACCAGCGCAAGCCTCTGCGGGACGCGAAGCCGCAGGATTCGACGAACACCACCTGACCTGCGAAAGCGCGCTGCTCAGGAACCGGCGCGTGCCTCGCTGCCTGCTTCGGACATCGCCGGTGTAATGACGTCGCGATGCGTCTGCGCTCGCCCCTATGAAGTCACCATCGCCAGTCGTGTCGCAGATGCCGGCGCGTGTAAGCACGACACTGTAGGTGTTCCTCTGCAGCGGGAGCAGGCCCGGGAGCCCAGTTAAAATATCGCCTTGCGTCGCTTCGCGCAGTAATCGGAGGAAACCATTCCATGACCAGGACGAACCGCAGGTCCGTTAGCATCGCCCCGGGCCACAACAAGGCCAGCCTGTCCCAAGGCCAGAAGGCATTCAACACGCTCATCCGGCAGATTGAAAAGCGGCGTCACCGTCTCGGTGCGTGGGAGGCGGTCGCGCCAGTCTTCCAGAAAAAATACACCGGCGAGTTCCTCCCACTCGAGAAGATCTGCACGGATCTGCAGGTGAAGATGGTTCATCGCCTTGAGCAGGCCTGCGACCAGAAGGGATTGACGAAATCCGAACGCCGCACGATCTCGGAGCTGATCACCGGCGTGGCCGGCGATCTGATCGAAGAGCAGGACGATGCGCAACTGAAAGCCATTTACAACAGGCATAGCCAATCCGACTACGACAGCGAAGCAGCGGCCGAACTCGAAGACATGAAGTCGGTGCTCGAGGCGATGCTCGGTGCGGAACTGGGCGACGATATCGACATGAGCTCACCGGAAGACCTGTTGCAGCGCGCGCACGCGAAAATGGAAGAGCAACACGCGCGTGAAGCTGCCGAAAATCAGACGCGAGAGGAACGCCGTTCCAAACGGAAAAAGTCGGCGAAGCAGCTCGCCGCGCAGGCGCGGCAAGAGGCGGAGCAGGCACAGCTAAGCCAGTCCATCCGCGAGGTCTATCGCAAACTTGCCAGCGCCCTTCATCCCGATCGTGAACCTGATCCTCAGGAGCGCCAGCGCAAGACCGCGCTGATGCAACGGGCCAACCAGGCTTATGGCAAAAACAATCTGTTGCAGCTGCTGGAATTGCAGCTCGAACTTGAACACATCGATCAGAGCGCGATCAACAATATCAGCGAAGACCGGCTGAAGCATTACAACGCGATCCTGAAGGAGCAACTCGGCGAACTGGATCAGGAAATCCTGCATGTCGAAGCGCGATTCAGGCACGCCTATGGAATTCCGCCATTCATTGACATATCTCCGGACACCGTCGTACGCAATCTCGCGGGCGACATCGCAGGAATTCGGCAAAGCGTACGCGACCTGGAAGAAGACCTGCTGGTGTTCGAAGACCTCAGGACACTCAAGAGCTGGCTGAAGAGTGTCAAAAGTCAGCATGCAGCGCCTCACTTTGACGAAATGCCGTTCTGAGCGACTTCGAGGTTCGTGACCCGAAAATCTCGAGCGTGCTCAAATCCGCGCTTACGTTACTGGAGCAGTGCCTGTTCGCAATGCGCGATGAAGTCACAGTGCACTCCGCTGCCCAGTAACGGCGCCCACTACGCAGAACGCGAGTGCGCGAATCCTCAGCTTGCGGATGGTCACGGCCCCGCTCCATTGTCGATCGGATGACCCTGTCCGGATATGCATCGAGTCCGGATGCCAGTCATGATGTTAGCCCGCAACGAGTGCGGCAGCGAGAGTGCCGCAACCGGTCAGCTTCACACTACCGACGTCGACGGGCGCTGTTCCGACCCACAACGGCCCCTCAGCCTAGTGCTAACGAGCGGCCGTAGCTCGGCCTTTTGCGGACGTTCCGCTCTCTCGTATTGGGGCCGTTTGACTATTTCCGGATCTGGAATGACGTGGCAAAAATCAAATGACATCTCGTTCGAACTGCCAAAGGCCGCTCGCTCAAGCCGTTCCCAGGCGAAGGTGCAGGTGAAATGGAGCGTGCATCAGTTTCACTACTTGGACCCAATCAGAAAGCTTGCTGATGAGTTCGTGTGTGAGGGGTATGGCTAGTTTCTATCGACCCTCTCGGACCGGAAGCGCTAGCGAGCACGGCTCCCTTCGGTACGGAGGCGTTGGCCGACCACCTCTTGCATTCGATGCGGACTGCGGCCCGGATAGCCATTCGAAGCAATCGCTGCGGGCCGAGGCGCAGGACAAATCACCCGATGGAACGGGAATGCCAACCTGGAGCGCCGGGTGTTGGACCTTGACCGCTACCGTACAGACGTACCCTTTCCGCCGTGAGAGTCTGGCTTTTGTGCGTGCAGCGGCGATTTGCGAGTCGCCCTCTGGGGTAGGCATTCGCCCACCACCGGTAGCCAGCAGAGCCCGGCCGGTCCTATGAGGTACGAGCGCCAGATGCGACGGCGCATTGCGCTGGAGGGCCGCGCGGTAATCATTTGATGACGGTATGAGGGGAAAATCATGGCAAAGCGTCTCCCGTGGCTTGCGTTGGTGCTGGCGCTCCTGTTGGTGAGTGGCGCCATCGCTCAATCCCCGATGATGGACATGGTCGCCAACAAGGTTGTTCAAAAGTACCAGCAATCGAGTTGCGAACAACTGTGGCAGGAGAGAGCCGAGAAACAGGGCCGGCCTAAGCCCGAGAGAGAGCAACAGGCCGTGCAGATGCTGCACAACGATCCACAGATGCGCGCCGCGTTCATCGACAGGGTAGCAGCTCCAATCGCCAACAAGATGTTTGAATGCGGCATGATTCCCTGATCGCCGTCGGGGTGTTACTAGAGATTGAACCAGCGGCATTGCAGCGCGACGGAGACGTCTGCAAATTGCCGCCGACGCGCGATAGCAGCCCACGCCGCCACACAAGCTTCGCAGACCACTTAGCAGCGAGCGGAACTGGCAGCGTGACGCCATAGCGCACACTACGCGATTTTGTACTGACCACAACAGGAGGAGGCCATGAAAATTCTAGTTGTGTTGGCATGTGTAATGCTGTCTTCCAGCGCATTCGCGAACTGCACCACGAACGCGCGCGGCATGACCGAATGCAACAACGGACAGACGGCCGGCGCCTATAACCCGAACACGGGTAACGCCGTGACGGCTCAAAAGAATCAGAACGGCGTGACGACGACCCAGACAAGCAAGGGCGGAGAGGCCAAGACGGAAAACGGAAAGGGCGTATATAAAAGCCCGAGTGGAAAGACTTGTTACAAGAGCGCCAACAGTCAGGGATGCAATTGAAAATATAAGGATGCGATGCGGATGCGGAATGGGTCAGCGCGACGGAGAGGGCAAGCGGGGAATCGCGTCGACGAAGGCGACACGGCGGCTGGGCAGCGCCGCGGGCCTATTGACTGAGATGAGAGAGTGCGACCTGCGCCGGCGCGCGCCCGCGCTGTTCCCGAATTTGTTCCCGAGCGGTGCTGCGAGACCAATACCGGGAAAACACATGAACAAAGGTGCCGTGCGTCGGACCATCGTCCTGATGCTTGCTCTCGCGTGCAACGTCGCAGGGGCAGGGGCGCCACCACAAATCATCCTCCAATGCAGCTCCGGGTATCAATCGACGGGGGGTATCAACGCTCCGGAAGACGCAGCCGTCCCGCCGCAAGCCACGCGTGTAAAGGGGACGTACACGGTTGAAGGTAATGAGGTCGTCGCGAGTGGCGAAGGAAACTTCGCGGACGAACGCTATACCCTGTGCCGCGCCAGCAGCACAAATTATGTCTTTTCGACGGACTGCACAGCCCAGCGCTTTCAGTACATCGCGGATTGGCTCAACGCAACGGACCTCAACAGCGTCGACCAGTTTGAGAAGAAGCACAAGAACAGTGCTTACGGATTGGACACCATCATTATCGATCGCGTAAACCCGCACGTGGACGAGGAAAAATTGACCAACCACATGCGGCCAGTCTACGACGCGAAGAACAAGAAGGCCGTTGTACGGCCCTTTCTAGTCTCGTTCCGTTATGTAGGCGATTGCAGCGTCGTCAAACCAAAACTCTAGCGGCCTGCCCTATCAGGATCAGTTTGGCTTTAGAGCGAGTTATGACAGCGTCAAACGTTTCGCACGCGCCCTCCGTCACATCGAACCCGAACAGTTCGACCGCCTCGAGTTCGCGCCTGGTCCAACGAATGGCAGTTGTTAGCGGTCGAGCCGACGTCCAAATGTCTGCGCAATGGCGTGGATGAACGGCCGCAGTTGGCCGAGGCTGTGTCAAAACGGAAAATCGCAAGGTTTTGAAGGGTCGCTTTACCATTGCCGACACTCGCCGAAGCCGTTGTAGGCCTTTCTCGCAAGCCGGTTTCGACAGCGCTCGAATGAAGCGCACGTTTTGACACAGCCTCGGCCGGTCTCTGCCCGTCACCTCCTTCCGTTCCCCGCGTTATCGCGGCGATCCACCCGGTCGGCCGTGGCGACACTCTGGCCAGTCGTGGTACCACCGTGCGCACGCCTCGAAGGAAGTCCCCCTGGGGGGACAGCAACATCACGTCGAGCGGATGGTGAAGGCGCTTTAGCACCCGAGCGATAGCGAGACCAAACGGCTTTCGCGGTGTTTGCGTCTTCGTCATCGGCGAGCCAAATCATATTTTCCGCATCGAATCCTACCCCTCGCGCTCTGCGATAGAACCCGAAACACTTCTTCCGCAGTCAGAGCCTCCCGTTTTCCCCTTCAGGATGCCGCAGCCTGCCCGCAGTCTTCCAATGCTTGCAGAAACGTCGAACTCCACCAGTGCACATCGAACTTGCGGATCCGGTCAAGAAGTGATTCGTGCCGGCTGATCCGCTCATCAAGCGACATCGTCAATGCCCGCTGAATGGCCTGCGCCGTGCCTTGCGTATCATATGGATTGACCAGCAGCGCTTCTTTCAATTGCTCCGCGGCGCCGGCAAAACGCGAAAGCACCAGCATGCCGGGGTCGGCAGGATCCTGCGCGGCGATGAACTCCTTCGCAACCAGGTTCATGCCGTCCCGCAATGGTGTAACGAGCGCCACGCGACTCGCACGATAGAGGCCCGGCAACCGCTTGCGGGCCACGCTGCGGTGAATGTAGCGCACCGGCATCCAGTCCAGTTCGCCAACGTCGCCGTTGATCTCGCCACACAGGCTATCCATCTGGCGCCGCAGATCATCATAGGCTCCCACGTCCTCGCGACTCGGGGAAGCGATCTGGATCAGCGTCGCGCTGTTGCGATTTTCCGGGTAGTACGTCAGCAGTTCACGGAAAGCATGGACGCGTTGCGGCAGCCCCTTCGAGTAGTCGAGCCGGTCGACGCCCACCAGCAAACGCCGCCGGGAATATTCGTCGCGCATCCGGCCGAACATGTCGCGACCTTCCTTGGAGTCGGCAAGACGAATGAAGTCGTCAACGTCAATACCGATGGGATACGCGCCGACCCGCAGTGTGCGATTGAACGCCCGAAGGCGGTCTGGACTCAACCGTTGCGCCTGGGCTTCGGATTCAACGTAATGAGAAAAGTGCGTCAAGTCCGCTTCGCTCTGGAAGCCGACCAGATCGTATGCAAAGAGCGAGCGCATCAGCCATTCGTGTTCCGGGATCGCTGCCATGATCAGCGGCGGCGGCATCGGAATATGCAGGAAGAAGCGATGTGGTTGGTACACCCCATTGCGCGCAACTCGGCCGCAAGCGGGATCAGATGGTAGTCGTGAACCCAGATGAGATCGTCCGGTTTCAAGAGTGGCAGCAACTTGTGCGCGAACAACTGGTTCACCCGGCGGTAGCCCGCTGCGAATCGTGTGTCGAAATTGGCCAGGTCCAGCCGGTAGTGAAACACCGACCACAAGACATCGTTCGCGTAACCCAGATAATACGTGTCGTGATCTTCCCGGCTCAGGTCAAGGGTCGCAAGCGTTACGTTTCCAGCCGTTTGGATTTGAACTTCACCATGGCCGGCCTTTGCGCTGTCCCCTGCTTCGCGGATCTTGCCGCTCCAGCCAAACCAGAGACCTCCGGTCTGTTGCAGGCTCTCCCGTACCGCCACGGCGAGTCCACCCGCAGCAGGCTTGCGAAGATCGGCAGTGCGATTTGAAACGACGACGAGACGACTCATGAAGTCCTTCTTCTGTTGCGTTCAGGTCGCGACACCTGGCGAGGCAAATAGGGAAATCACGTCACCCAGCCTGCGCACGACGAACGTGATCTGCGTTTGTCGGGATCAGCACCGCAACGGCGGAACCCCACTCGTTTCTCAATGAAGCGTCAAACTAGCGGTGCGACCAGCTATGCCGGGCAAGGATCACTTTCGGATGGGACCAGTTTACTATGTCGTCAGCGCACACTCGCGCCCGCGCTTCAACTGCACAGTTCGCCTAGGAAAATGCAGCGTCGCCACGACGAAAAATGATCCGGACTCGACGTGACGCTTGCTCTTGATTTGCAACGCCGTCTACGTGAACGCGACATCGCCCGGGAGACGATTTTAGTGGTCCACTGCCGGATGCGGTCGACAGTAGACGACCCCTCAACCGCCGTTGGAGTCTGCGCCACGTCAACGGCCGGCTTCCAGGGGCATAACGGCCATCACAACGGTGCTTTTGCTAACGGTGCTCCCGGCTGAAAAGATGCAACTGGCCGAGATTCGCCACTCATCAACGCTGAGCCCATCAACGCGCGGCGTCATGCGTAGGCGGGGTTAATGATTGAACCAGCGGTACTGCAGCGCCACCGAAAAGGTCTGGAAATTGCCGCCGACGCGGGTTAGCAGCCCCTGCGACCATGCCAGTTTCGCAGACCATCGCACAGCAAGCGGAATCGACAGCGTGACACCGTAGCGCAGGCTACTCTGCAGATCCTGATCCTCGATGCCATTGACGCTCGTCCGGCCGCCGGTGAAATACGTCACATCCGCGGCGAGCCAAAGCCCGGGCTTCCAGTTGTAGCCTGCGTGCCCCTGGAATGTGGGCATGGGAGCCTGGCTGCGCCGCCGTCCGCCGAAAAAATCATCATTGTCGGTATATATCCACACGCCCGCCGTACCCTCGACGAACCAGTTGCCAAATGGTTGGGATATTCCAATATCTGGCTTGACCGACCAACGGTTCGCTCCCACATTGATAAGACGTGACGGCATGTACTGTCCCGTCGGCGCCACAACGGTCAAACTGGCGCCAACGATGGTGGATGGGGTGCGGCGGGCGAACTCTTCCGGTGTGAGCGCAGGATCGCCCAGCAGATTCACCGCAAACCTGAACCGCACGTCGCCCAGCCCTGACCGGTAGGCATTCTCAGGCACGCCCATGACATTGCCGGTCACGTTCGCATTGGCGTACGGCATTGACATCGCGACGCTCGCGGTGTGCCCCGCGATTCCGAAGCTGTGCGAATAGCCGAGCGACCATGTATTGATGGTCGCGTGCACGTTATTAATTGGAAGCGACGGGTCGAACGAGAAACCACCGCTCGACCGAGCATAATCCAGCACTACGAAGTTTGTGCCGACCGGAACAGCCGAATAACTGCGCGGCTCCATTTCCTGCCCACGGGCCAGCGCAAACCAGAGCAGCGCGGCGCACGCCAGCGCGTGCCGAAAGCGACTCACGGAGCGGGAGGTCGCGTTGAATCCCCGGAGATCGTCAGTCCGGTCTATAGGATTCGATCCGATCGGCGCTCCCGGCGGTTTCATGACCGTCATCCATTGTCGATCGCGGGCAGAGCGACAGGCGGGCGTCCGTTGCAAGCGCAATCATGAATGATATGGCGACCTGACAGGAAATGGGCCGAACGATCGCGACTCACCCTCAGGGGTGCCCGGCTAACCCGTCACGATTGCGTCCCGCCATGAACGTGCATCTTGTCGGTTCACGTCAATAGTGACGTGGGTGGTCCCTTAAGACAATTGCACTTTGGTCCTATGGTCGGGACGCCGACAGACAATTCCGGTCCATCCTGCATTCGCGGATACGTAGATTCGTGCGTTCGAGGAAAACGGTCGAAACCAGGTGGCGCGAAGTGATCCCAACGCGATCGCGCTTCAGCAGGCAAACCTCATCGAAATCGTCTCGGCCGCTCGCGACGACGAAAGATTCCGGCTGACGCAAGCAGGGACTCAACTGCTCCACCGTCTCGGCATGATGTCTAGCGACGCGAAGAAAAGCAGCTATCGGTCCGCTCATTGGCAATCTGCCCCGCGCTTTTCTTGCGAGGGAATAGGACCTTGGTCCGATATCGGACTTCTCACGAGTCGCATAGAGAGGTGGCGCCGTTTGTTCAGACAGTCTTCATGTGATTTAAGATGGAGACTACTGGACGTCACGCTGCAGTTTTGATCGCAGGCAGCATCGCGAAGTAAGCTTCATCTGGCGTGCGGTCTGCCAGCGTCTCACCGCGCAGTGCGCGAAATGAAGGCTGACGAGTCGCTGCCGAAGGAGACGACTTTGCGATCGTCGAAGTAATTGAACAACTTGATCGAGCAGAACCATCACAACATCAGGTCCAGGATCAACGCAATGCTCGGCTTCTAACGCTTCGGAAATGCAGCCACTACGATCGCCGGCATCAAACTGATGCATCGCATTCGAAAAGGCAGTTCGATTTCGCGAACATGCGCCTCAAAGATACTACCGCGCCGGCTGTCTGGAACGCAGTCCTTTCCGCTCGATGAGGTAGCGGCGACTAGGCCGCTTTTCGCTCGCCGCTGAAATTTGCACCAGAGCCCTTATTGCCATGCTATCAAGTTCGGGCAACGTTGGTGAACAGTCACAATACGTAAAGCGTTCTGCCTACCGTGGGTGCTCACCGACGGTGTTTTCCTGATCGCACCCAAGTCGGTCCGCGATATCTCGGGCGAACGCCTCAGCCTGCGCGCGATAATCCGGTTTGAGGCTGGCCGAGGGGATTCGTATCCCGAGGTAACGTGGTCGATCTTCGCCTGTTTCCAGGAAGCTCAACAGTGAAAGCATCGACATGATCTGACCACCAGCATGTACAAAGTGAGTGCCGGTGATGAACGAGCCTCCCTGCGCCATTCCGAGTCTCTGCATCGTCCTCAGATTGAAGCCCCAATATCGGCGGCACACCACGTAAACAGAGAATCGAGTCCCGTTCAATAGTTTTGCCGCAGCCTCTGATTTTAGAAACGAGCGTACAGGCATGGAGGTGGTCAGCCACCAAGTTGGTGAGCCGATACAGATAAAGTCATAATCGCCGGCGATCGCGGATGGAGAAATGTGGAAACTGCCAGTAGCCTTGCGCGCCTGTGCAGGGAGCATCGAGAACAGGTCGAGAAAGACCCGACGGAAGGGGAACCTCGAAAACCGCTGGGCATAACGAGGCTCCGTGAAATCAATCTTCGCAAGAGTAATTTCGCAGCCTCGCCCACGCAAAACGTTGGCCATCGCCTCAGCAACCATGCCTGTTTGCTGACTGAACGTGTAGTACACGAACAAAACCTTGGGACCGGTTGAGACCATGTTGAGCTCCTATCCGCCAACCGCTTTATCAAATCCTATCGCAACACCACTGTTTTCGTTGCGTCCTGTAGCGACGGCCGATGCACCCGGTGGCCATCCTGCTCAAACGAGTGGGGCGGTCCTGTCGATGAAGGGCACTTTTGCCCGTGGGTCGTTGCGCAAGAACGCTATGGCTTTTTTGTCCATCGTTGACGGCGGCTCGCTCCGTTGCACCCGCAGCTGCTCACGGAGCGCCGTCTGGTACTTCTTGATCTCGTTGTCGGACGCATGGTCCAGGAGCATGACCTGAGAAGCCTCGGCGCCTGCGACGATCGAGGATGAAATAAACACTTCTATACGGATTGGTTTGCTTGCGTTGAGATCCTTGTGAAACACGGTGATTTGAGATCCGCGGGAGGCACGCCGATGCATGCCGGACGGCACCGCACGCGACGGCGCCACCTCCTCGACCGTCGCTTTCCGTCCTAGTCTTTCGCTTTGGCTATCGCTTCCTGCGCCTTCTTCTGGTCGGCCGTAGTCAACTGCATCGGGCCGAGGCTGACGGCGAGCCTTTCGATCTTGCCGTTGAATGCGAACGGCACCTGGTAGTCCTTTTCGTTCACTGACGTGCGGGTGTCGACCCCAACGTCGAAGGTCTCGTCAGCCACCTGCAGGAATGCGATCGAGTTGGGCTGCTTCTGCGTGGCGACCACGTTGCCGTCCACTTTCAGCACACCGGTGCCGCCCTTCGCGATGCCGGGGCCGTCATACGTGTAATCGAACACGATCGTGTGCTTGCCCGGCGTGAGCACGTCCGGTCCTTCCCAGCGGTACTGGGCGAGGACGAGCATGTTGTAGTTGAACACCGGCTTGCCTTTGAGCAGATAAAGTCCGTATCCGCCGAAGCGCCCACCCATGGTGACGAGCATTCCGTCGCCCCCGCCCTGAGGCACATCGACCACGGCGGTAATCGTGTATGACCTGCCCAGGATGTTCGGTGCGTTACTGGAATTGATGCCGGCGTTCACACCTGAATAGGCAAATTCCGTCTTGCCGGCCGTCGCACTCGGCCGCGGCGCGAGCGCCCTCGCAAACGTATCGTTGTTCAGCGGAAGCACGTTGTACTTGGCCGCCTCCCGCAAGAATAGCGCCTGCATTTCTTTCAACTTGCCAGGCATCTTCGCCGCGAGGTCGTTGGCCTGCGAGTAATCCTCGGTGAGGTGATACAACTCCCACTTGTAGTCGGCGGGCGCGGGCAAGGGCGCGTTCAATATCCAGGGCCCATGGGGGGGCGTCGTGTTGGCGTACCAGCCGTCGTGATAGATCCCGCGGTTGGCGATCATTTCGAAGTATTGGGTGGTGCGCTTTGAGGGCGCCGCTGCGTTCGCCTTGTCAAAGGTGTATGCCATGCTCACGCCTTCGATCGGCTTTTGCCTGATGCCGTTGACCATCTGCGGCGCCTTGACGCCCGCAGCTTCGAGGATCGTGGGCACGATGTCGATGATGTGATGGAACTGGTGGCGGATGCCACCGGCGTCCTTGATGCGCTCCGGCCACGAGATCGCCATTCCCTGCCTCGTGCCGCCAAAGTGCGACGCGATCTGCTTGGTCCACTTAAACGGCGTGTCGAACGCCCACGCCCACGCGACCGCCATGTGCGGGTAGGTCGCCGCCGAGCCCCAGGCGTCGTAGAACTTGAGTTGCTCGGCGACCGGGAAATCCAGCACGCCGTTGTACGCCGTCCACTGGTTGGGCGTGCCATGCAGTGTGCCCTCGGGGCTGGTGCCGTTGTCACCGACAATGTAGATAATCAGCGTGTTGTCGAGTTTGCCCATGTCCTCGACCTGCTGAATGACGCGGCCGATTTCGTGGTCGGTATAGGCCGCGTAGCCTGCGAATACCTCGGCTTGCCTGTCGAAGAGTTTCTTCTCGTCGGCCGACAGCGTCTCCCACTTCGGCAGGCTATCGGGCCAGTCGGTCAGCTTCGCATTCGCGGGAATCACCCCCAGCCGCTTCTGGTTGGCAAAGATCTCCTCGCGCATGGCGTTCCAGCCCGTATCGAACTTGCCCTTGAACTTGTCGCTCCACTCCTTCGTCGGCTGGTGCGGTGAGTGGGTTCCCCCCGGAGCGTAATAGACGAAGAACGGCTGGTCGGGCGCCGCGGCATTGAGTTCCTTCATGTAGTGGATCGCCTCGTCCGCCATGTTGGTGGTGAGGTTGTAGCCGGGCTTGCCGATCCACGGGAAGATCTGCCTGTTGTTCTGGAACAGAAAAGGTGTCCACTGGTCGGTCTCGCCGCCCAGGAAGCCGTAGAAGTAGTCGAAACCCATGCCAGACGGCCACTGATCGAAGGGGCCTGCGACGGTGTACTGGTAGGCCGGCGTGTTGTGGTTCTTGCCGAACCACGACGTCGCGTAACCGTTGTCTTTGAGGATCCTGCCGATCGTCGCATTATCCGGACCGATGACAGAGTCATAACCCGGAAAACCTGTGGACAGCTCGGTGATCACACCGAAGCCCACCGAGTGGTGGTTCCGGCCGGTGATCAGCGCCGCCCGGGTGGGTGAGCATAGTGCCGTCGAATTGAACTCGGTGTAGCGCAGCCCCGTCTTCGCGATGCGGTCCAGCGCGGGCGTCGGGATGACGCCACCAAAGGTGCCACTAACGCCATAGCCCTGATCGTCGGTCATGATCAGCAGGACGTTGGGGGCACGCTTGGGCGGCACGACGCGCGGTGGCCACCAGGGCGTGGAGTCCGTAGCGTTCTCCTTTATCACGCCGCCGAATCTTGGGGGCGGCGGTGGAAGCTGGCTCCCTTCCACGGTCGTCGTCGCGCTGGGCGAACCGGGAGTGCCGATGATCTGCTGGGCCGTTGCTCCGGTCGTAAGAGCTGCACTGAGTAGAAGGCCCAATGACAGCACACTCGCAATTCTAATCATGCCGCTCTCCTGTACTGAGCCGCTTTCAGGATCAATGCGCGCCACTCTGAGGCATGAGTAGCGCGCACGTTAAACGCAAGCCAGATTCGAAAAGTACCTATGAGCCAGGAGATACCGTCAAGTCTGGTGTATGAGTGATTTGATGGCCATCGATTTCAAGCGGCTAGTTTCTGCTGAACCGGTCGATCGTCTTGCACCGGTTCGCCGTCCTTGAAGGTAATACCCTCCAGCAACAGCTTGATCTTTTCCGGGCCGTTGATACGGCGCCAGGTTTTCTCGGCTTCTTCGATCAGCTTGAATGCGAGACCAAGGAAGGTTGGTCGCGACACGCAGTTGCGCGTACGCGTCGTACGGTGACGCACCGTCGCGAACGTCGATTCGATCGCATTGGTGGTACGCAGGTGCTGCCAATGTTCGGCGGGGAAGTTGTAGAAGGCCAGCAGGCTCTCCCGGTCCTTCTTCAACGTTTCCGTCGCCTTCGGATATTTCGCCGCGTAGACCGACACGAAACGATCGAACGCGGTGTGGGCCTCGTCGCGTGTTGCAGCCATCCAGATCGCCTGCATGTCGGCCTTCGCGCGACCCTGTTGCGACTTCGGCAGCGCATTGAGTACATTTCCCATTTTGTGAAACCAGCAGCGCTGGCCGCGCGTGTCGGGAAACACTTCCTCAAGGGCCGCCCAGAAGCCCATTGCGCCATCGCCGACTGCCAGCAGCGGACCGGCCTGCAGGCCACGCGCTTTCAGGTCGAGCAAAAGCTCAAGCCACGAGGCCTTCGTCTCGCGATACCCATCGCCGATCGCCACGCGCTCTTTA
>NZ_JARESU010000161.1:0-16553 GCF_046027075.1 Paraburkholderia sp. RL18-085-BIA-A
CGATCTTCGCGCCGATCGCGATATCGACGGCGAACGGCGGGTGCAACGTCGACACCACGAACTTCCGCGCAACCCAGGTGCTCGGTGCGACCGGCCGGCAGCTAATCTGCCAGGTGGTGCTGCCCGACGCGCTGCGCAGACATCCTGTCCGGGATACGAATCGGCTTCGGCGTCGGTTGGTCGACGTTCGTGGCGGCGGAGCTTGTCGCCACGGCGCGCGGCCTCCGCTTCATGGTGCAGTCGCAACACCTCGCCACCGACGTCGTCCTTGTTGGGCATTTTGGTCGGGCATCGCGACTGCGCGGCTCGGACTGCGAGCGCTTCACCGGCGCCTCGTCCCCTTGTGCGAGAAAGGCGACTGATACGGGCGCGGCGGGCCTTGGCACAATCTGGCGTGGCAAAACCATCGAAATGGGCTTGAGTGGCGTGGATGAATCAGCGCCCGATGACGAATGACCCGGGTGGGTCAATTCTCAGTGAACATCAACACGGCGCGGGACGAAGGTAGTTCTCCGTCGGGACGAACTGTTGTAGTTTGAAATGTGAACTTAGCAATGTCCACAAGGATTCTTTTACCATTCCGGCAATATCCTTGGATAGAGCAGGAAACTCACCGCGCCTACCGACCAGAAATATCGAACGCGCCGAGTTTCCGATCTCGATCGGGATGAGCTCGATGTTGTCAACGAATCGGGCCCCGGTCTGCAGCAGGCACGTCGGTGTAGTAATGGCCCAACCCAACCCCTGGGCCACTAGTAACGTCAATGTGTCAGCATGATCGACTTCAAGTCTTCTCGGAGGACTGAGCTCGTTGTATCTCAGGATTCTCTCTACACGGATGCCAAGCGTCGAGGTACGCCTGAAACTAATGAATGGGACGTCCGCAAGCATTCGAAGTGTAGTGGACCGCCCGTCGCGGCTCGCATCCCGGCTTGCGATGGCGACAAAGTGCTCCTTGTAAAGAAGCTGGTGATCAAAGACAGGGTTGTCGACGAATGCGTTCGTCGAAATGATCAGGTCGAGTTCACGATTAACCAATGCTTCTTCCTGAGCGATCGCCATGCCGATCTGCACCGACAGCCCGCTCGTTCGCTCGACCAGTTGCTTGATGAGCGACGGGCCGATGGTATTGGCCACGGAATCTATCATCCCGATGCGCAAGTACGCACGCTCGTTCTTCGATGCCTCCGTTGCGTGAGCCTTTAACTGCCGCGCAAGCGCAATCAGCGGCGCTGCATTCTGCGTAACGTAAAGGCCGGCGGATGTCAACGAGAGCGGACGTCGCGCGCGGTCGATCAACACCAGGCCGAGGGACTGCTCAAGCTGTGCGATGCCCTGGGAGACGGCGGATTGGCTGATTCCGAATGCCGTTGCCGCCGCCGACATGCTCCCCATGGAGGCCGTCGTCAGGAATAAGTCAAGCTGGTAGAGGTCGACCGGCCGGTCCTGTTGCTTGCTCACGCCTTCTTCACCGCTTTTGTTCCGGCCGCGAACGCATTGAGGGGTCGCATGAATCGGGTTTTGGAAAAGTAACCATAAGAATTCCTTATTCAGCGCCAGCCGCGTGACGCGCTTCATGAGCGAACCTAGAATTGCGAACACAATTCTACACATGACGATCAAAAAAGGAGACCACTGTCCATGAATATGTCCCCACCGGGAAGCTACGAGACGACGGCGACCCTCGCGCCATCCTCCATTGCGTTTGAAGATGCACCCCTCACCGCTTTTCATAGGCGCGTAACGTTCGCTGGCACAGGCGGACAGTTCAGCGACGGCTTCGTACTCGGCATCATCGGCATCGCGCTCACCATTGCCACGCCGCAACTGCATTTGAATTCGGTCTGGCTTGGAACTCTGGGTGCGGCATCGTTGGCGGGCCTCTTCGCGGGTAGCCTGTTCGCCGGGCCATTCGTTGACCGTGTCGGCCGCCGCACGCTGTTCAACTACGACATGGCGCTGTTCGCCATCATCTCGCTCGCCCAGTTCTGGGTCACCAGCCCGGCGCAACTTTTGGTCCTGCGTCTGCTGCTCGGCATCACGCTCGGATTTGACTACGTAGTGAGCAAGGCGCTGGTGGTCGAATATTCTCCTCGCCGCTTACGCGGGCGACTGCTCAGCTGGCTCGCTATTGCATGGGCGCTCGGTTACACGAGTGCCTACGTGGTCGGCTATCTACTGAAGGACCGCGGCCCCGACGTCTGGCGTCTGATGCTGCTTTCCAGCGCTGTGCCATCTGCACTTCTGTTCCTGTTTCGTGTCGGGATTCCCGAGTCGCCGCTGTGGCTGCAGCGCAAGGGGCGAACCAAGGAAGCGCTCGCGATCATTCACAACAATATAGGTCCGAACGTCTTTCTGAGTGTTCCTGGGGAGCCCGCGCGGCAAGCCGCCCACACCACCCCGAAGACTGAAAGCCTGTTCTCGGCGAAGTGGCGACTGCGGCTTTTTATTGCGTGTTTCTTTTACATGTGTCTCGTCATTCCGTACTTTTCGCTGGGCACCTTTTCGCCGATGGTGTTCGACTCGCTGCACATCAAGGACAAGTTTCTTGCCGGCCTCATCTACAACATCTTCCTGCTGCTCGGCACTGTCGCTGGGGCGTTGGTCGTGGACCGAATCAGCCGCCGCGCTTTCCTGCTGTATGGCTTCTTTGTTTCCGCGATCGTGCTCGCGTGCCTGTCGGTGGGCGCCCATTTGCCGGGCAGCGTGGTCGTCGGCCTGTTCGCGGTATTTGCCTGCGTACTGAGTGGGGCAAACAACCTCTGCTTTCTCTATCCGCAGGAATTGTTTCCGACCGACCTTCGGGCCACGGGGCTCGGCTTCGCCGTTGCCGCGAGCAGAATCGGATCCGCTGCGACGACGTTCCTTTTTCCGAGCATCGTGGCGATGTATGGCGGCCAGACCGCGGTATACCTGTGTATTGCCGTGCTCGCGGTTGGTGGCACCGCTTGCGCTTTGTGGGCGCCTGAGACGCGTCATACGTCACTTGAGGGTTGATCCTGCAAAGTTTATGAAAGGCAAGCTGATGGAAGTTCAACGAATCGAAGCGGACGGGCTGGGCGAGCAGAGTCTTCCCGCCGACGCACTGTTCGGCATTCACTCACTACGCGGCAAGACAAACTTTCCCTATACGGGGGAGACCCTTGCGAATTACCCCCGCTTCGTTGCGTGGCTTGCGCGCACGAAGATGGCGACTGCTCTTGTCAACACGCGCAACGGCAAACTGACCAGCGAGCAGGGCGAGGCCGTTGCCAAGGCATGCGTAGAACTGGCAGACGGGCAGCATGCGCATGCGTTGATTGTCGATCCGCTCGAAGGCTCGTGCGGCACGTCGATCAACATGAATATCAATGAGGTGCTGACAAATCGGGCACTTCAGCTAATGGGCCATCGACCGGGTCAATACGAGTTCCTGCACCCGCTTGATCATGTCAACTATGCCCAGTCGACCAGCGACGTATTGCTGACCGCAGTCAAGTTGACACTGCTCACCGAGGTAAAGGGACTTGCGGCGACCATTGATCAACTCGCGATTTCCCTGCAGGGAAAGCAGCGCCAGTACGATCGCGTATTGCGTATCGGCCGGACGTGCCTGCAGGATGCATTGCCGATGCGGCTCGGCCAGGCGTTGGGCGGGTATGCGTCGCTCTCGCAAAGGATGGCGCAAGCGCTGATTGCGCACGTACCGGCTTTATGCAGCGTTGCGCTGGGGGCAACGGCAGTCGGTACGGGGCTGGGCACATACCCCGGTTACCGGAAGGCTGTGATCGCGGCGCTGTCGGGACTAGCTGGGCGTCCACTGACTGAAAGCGGCGACCTGTTCGACGCGGTCCAGAACATGGACGAATTTGCGGCCCTCTCCTCCACGGTGAAGACTGCCGCGTTATCGCTCGCGAAAGTGGCGAACGACTTCGTATTGCTCAGTTCGGGACCACGTGGCGGACTCGGTGAACTTCAGTTGGCGCCCCAACAGGCCGGCTCGTCGATGATGCCCGGCAAGGTCAATCCCGTACATGCAATGGGCCTGACCCAGATCGCGTATTTCGTGGCCGGCACCGATCAAAGCGTTGCGCTCGCCGCTGCCAATGGACAACTCGAGACGAACAACTACATGCCGCTCATCGCGGTGTCCCTGTTCAAAGCTATCGAGACGATGCGACGAGCGATATCGATGTTCGACGTGCATTGTGTGCAATCGATGGTCGCGAATCAGGAGACCAGTGAACGTAATCTGCTCGAATCGACCGCAATCGCTCCTGCGTTAAAGGAGGCGATCGGTTACGAGCGCACCGCCGCGCTGGTGGAGACGGCCAGCGCGTCTGGCCGACCGCTGATCGAGGCGGCCGAGGCGAATGGTGTAATGAGCCGCGAGCGTCTTATCGACCTGCTGCGCGAAAGCAGCGGACATCCCGACGCATACAGAAGTTCGTCGTCGGCGTGATTTATTGATGCCCTGGCGGCCACGCACTGCAACGCAGGGCGGGACCTGATCAATGCCAGCGACCCGTTGATCAATGCAGTTCAGTCACTTAATACTCGCGATGAAAGGAACGCAATGAACAACTTGACTAACGATGGTTCGCGTACCGAGCGCGACTATATCGGCGAGGTTCGCATTCCGGCGAACAAGCTATATGGCGTGAATACCGTACGAGGCGTCGAAAACCTGACAGTTTCGTCTCTCAGTATCGCTCATTATCATGCATTCACTACGGCGTTTGCCCAGTGCAAGTGGGCAGCCGCACTCGCAAATCACGATAACGGACTGCTGACAGCCCGGCAGTGCGACGCAATTGTCCGGGCCTGCGGCGAGTTGATTGACGGGCGGTTTCAGGAATCGCTCGTGGTCGATCTGCTTGAGGGGTCGGGGGGCACGTCGACGAATATGAACTTTAACGAAGTGATCGCGAATCGGGCACAACAGCATCTCGGCGGTGAGCCAGGGTCCTATGATCTGATTCACCCCAACGAGCACGTGAACCGTTCGCAATCGACCAACGACGTGTATCCCGCAGCATTAAAAATAGCGATGTACGCGATGCTTGGGCCTCTCATCGCTGAAGTCGAAGCTCTCGCCGATGCGTTTGAGGGCAAGGCGGAAGACTTCTCAGACGTCCTTCATCTGGGCCGCACCTGTTTGCAAGACGCTCAGCCTATGCGGCTGGGACAGGTGTTCGGCGGCTACGCGGCATTGACGCACCGGCTGGCCGACGCGCTGGGGACGGTTCGCGACCAGCTTCGGACCCTGCCGCTGGGTGGGACCGCAATCGGCACGGGTTTTGGCGCGCCGGCCGGTTATCGCAAGTCCGTCTATGCGCATCTATCTCGTATTAGCGGGATCCAGCTCCTGGTGCCATCGGATTCGTTCGATGCAATGCAGAACATGGACGTGTTCGCGCGGGTGTCGGGTGAGTTGCGGACTTGCGCGACTTCATTGGCCAAAGTCGCGTCGGACCTGACGCTACTCTCTTCCGGTCCAGTTGGAGGGTTGGGCGAACTGCGTTTGCCGATGGTTCAGGCGGGCTCCTCGATCATGCCAGGCAAGATTAACCCGGTCCTGCCAATGGCGATGATCCAGATCAGCTTCGCCGTCGTCGGCAATGACGTAACCGTGGCGCAGGCTGTGCAGTATGGCCAGTTGGAGATCAACCATTTCGAGCAGATCGTCGCTCAACGAATTTTCGACAGCATCACGCTCCTCACGAACGGTATCAAACGGTTCCGCGAAAAATGCGTAGCCGGCATCGAAGCCGACGTCGCTCGCAACGAGCAGCACCTGCTGGGCTCGATGGCGGTCGCGACAGCGCTAGTGCCAACGCTCGGGTATGCGAGTGTCAGCAAACTGGCGCGTCGGTCCGTCGAGGAAAATCGGCCGTTGCTAGATATTCTCGACGAATCGGGTTTGCTCAAGCGGGTAGATGCATTGTCGGTCATCCGGCAGGCCACACTGCCAGTCTTCGAGTCGCCGTAGCCCAACGAGTCGCGCTAGAGGGCTGCCCAGGCAGAGTACGAAGAGCGCGGCTATGCTGCAGTACAAGGACCGTTTTACTTCGGTTGCTATCAAAACTGTTATCGCACGGTTCGCTTTGCGTCAGCATGTCAGGGGTAAGTCTTCGGTCAGTAGTGGTCGCATTGGCTGCGAGTGGCAGAGGTGCGCAGACACCGCGTCCTGCCGATCGACGCAAGTTCGCAGCCGTCCAGCGCTGTTCGGCAGACAGACTCTACCGTGCGCAGCCATACTGCACGACTAAAGTTTCCGTCGGACTGGTTGTGTCGCGATAATGGCGGCAAGGCAAGAAAATGCCGCGATGACAAGGAGTCGTTACGCCAAGAGGACATGGCTAAACCAATACTCGATGACGAATTGTGGGCACTGATCCAGCTGTTGCCGCCACCGCCAAAACCTCGGCGGTCCCGGTGCCCCGGGCGCAAACCGTTAGGCGATCGCGCCGTGCTGACTGGCATTCCGTTCGTGCCGCAGTCCGGTATCCCTTGGGAGATGCTGCCGCAGGAAATGGGCTGCGGCTCGGGCATGAGCTGCTGGCGCCGACTGCGCGAATGGCAGCAAGCCGGAGTCTGGGACCGGTTGCGCGAAATACTGCGGGCCAGACTACTGGCAGCCGATCGCATCGGCTGGTCGCGCATCAGCGTCGATTCCTCCTCCATTCGTGCTGTGAGATCAGGTAAAAAAACAGGACCCAATCCCCCTGGTCGCGCTCGACCCGGTTCAAAACATCACCTCGTCACAGAAGGCGTGTCTTTAGTCGACCCGACCGAGCGGATGCCCGTACTGATCAGACTGGGCCAGGGAGTGCATGAGACACAACTGGCGCTCCCGAACTCGGCTCCCGCTACTACTTTGTCGCGCACCCCCGTCTTTTGGGAATCCATGTGTGTCCGCTGGCGTAGCGCTGCAGACGCTAGGGCTGCACCCAATGCACGTCGGCGCGCAGCTTGCGCTGCGGCAGCGTCATGGTAACGATTGCGCACAGCACCGTGCACGCGCCAAGGAACGCAAACGCGCCGTCATAGGAGCCGTGACGCGCAACGATGAGAAACCCCATCACCGCCGGCGATGCGACGCCCGCCAGTTGACTCCCGAGATTGACGATACCCGAGGCCATGCCCATGTCTTTCGCGTCGATCAGCTTGAGCGGCAGCGCCCACAGTGCGATGAACGATACTTTCATGCTGAAGGCGAGCACCAGTTGGCATGCAATGACGACAGGCAGGTCCCGCACGTTCAGCATCACGAACAGGCTGATCCCGGCCAGCACCACGCTGGCGACAGCAGATACTTCTCGCGGCCCGCGAAGGCTTTGTCGGCGAGCCAGCCGCCCGCCAGCATACCGACGACGCCCGCAACACCCGGCAGCGCGGAGGCGAATCCGGCATGCACGAGATCAAGCTTCTGCACCTTCATCATGTAAGAGGGGAGCCAGGACAGAAAACCCCAGATGAGAATGTTGACGCCGAAGTTGATCACCGAGATCTTCCAGATATTGCTGTCGCGAATAAGCTCGCCAAAGCCGCGTGGCGACGCGTAGCCGCCGCCCGCAACCGCCTGATTGCTCGGCGCGGGATGCGACCCGTGCGTGCCGAAGAAATACAGCGCGAACGCGACGAGCCCAATCGCCGACGCGCCGATGAACATCCCACGCCAGCCCGTATGGGCGATCAACGGCACCGCAAGCAGCGGTGCGACGACGAGACTCAGGGGATTCGTTGCGAGCATGAACGACTGGACGCGCGCGCGCTCGTTCTTCGCGTAGCCTTCGGCGACCGCCTTGTACGCGGCGGTCGGAAAGCAACCTTCAAACACGCCGAACAGGAAGCGGACGACGAACAACGCCGCGAGCGACCACGCCAGTCCGCTTGCGGCGGTGAAGATAGCGAACATCGCGACGGAGAACAGGATGGTCTTGCGCGTGCCGATCTTGTCGGCGATCCAGCCGCCGGGCAGCTGGATCAACGCGTAGCCCAGGAAAAACACGCTCAGGAGCAGCCCTAGCCCGGATTCGTCGATCTTGAACTCGGCGCCGATGAACGGCAGCGCCAGGTTGATGAGAAAGCGCTCAAGGTAGCTCGCGAACCAGCACACGAACAAAATGGACGCGAACTGAAATTTCTGATTCGAAACGTTCATACGTTCCTCACTTTTGAGCGCGGGAGGCGCCTGCCTTGCCGGCATGCTGTCTCGATCAGCACCGCGCACCTGGACTTCAATGTCTCCGATATCGATTCACCCACCGCGTAAACGGAATGCGCTCTTGAGGACGCTCTCGTTCGCGCAGCGTGTTGCGTGTGCCAATGCGTTCAGTCGAAGATGACCGGCGCGCCCGGCGGCGGGCTGAAGCCCAGGTCGCCGCGAGCGATTACGGCCTCGCGTCCGCCGTTGGCTGCCAGCAGTTCCGATTGACGCTCGCGCACCATGCGGTCAACGTTGTGCGGATCGCAGATGTTCAGCAGCCGCTCGTGGCATTCGCGCAGCACGGACGCGTAGTGCGGGTCAGCGGCGCGGTCCTCCAGTTCTTCCGGGTCGGTGGCGAGATCGAACAGTTGCGGCGGGTAGTCGACGTAGTAAACGTATTTGTACTGCTTGTGCCGGATCATGAACGCGCCGGTGGCTGAGCCCATGCCGTGATATTCCGTCAGCACGTTGCGGTCAGGCTTCGCGCCGTCGGCGATGTCCTCCAGCGACACGCCAGGGAAACCTTTCGTCAGTGCGGGATCGCTTTCGCCTACCGAGCGCAGGATGAACGGATATGCATCGACATGACTCACGGGCGTACCGACCACCTTGCCCGGTTCGATGCCCGGGCCCGCCAGAATCAGTGGCACCCCAGACGCTTCTTCGAACATCGTCGATTTGCCCCACATGCCGCGCGAGCCGAGGTTGTCGCCGTGATCGCTCGTGTACATCACGCGCGTGCTGTCGGTGAGGCCGGCGTCCTCCAGCGCCTTCAGCACGAGGCCGATGTTCTCGTCGAGGAACGAGCACAACCCGTAATACCCCGCCAAGGCCTTTTTGAGCTTGTGCTCGTCGAAGTAGTCGTCGTAGTTGAAGCTGCCGCGATAGTCGACCAGATACGGATGCGTCGGCCGCTCCTCCTTGCGATAGAGTTTCGGCAGCGGCAGGTTGCGGTCATAGTACTTGTAGAAATGCTGCGGCGGTGCGGTGAGCGGAAAATGCGGCGCGACGAATGAGACAAACAGCACCCATGGTTTGTCCGCGTGCTTCTGCGCCGCTTCGCGCAGCCACACTTGCGCGCGCGCGGCGATTTCGCGGTCGTAGAACGTGTACTGGCTCTCGCCGGGACCGGCCATGTTCGCCATCTTGTACGCGCCCTTGCGCACCGGCAGATCGCTGCGCACGAGGCCCATCAGATCGCCCTTGCCCTCGATAACGTGCATCGGAATGATTTCTTCGGTAAAGCCGTGGTCTTCGCCCGTCAGCCTGAAGTGCAGCTTGCCGATCGACGTCACGTTATGACCGCGATCGCGCAGCTTGTGATGCCAGCTCGGCACATCGCCGTCGTAGGCGTCGGCGTTGTCCGCATAGCCGATCTGATGAATGTACTTACCGATCGCGAACGATGCGCGCGCCGGAATGCACACGGGGCTTGCGCAGTACGCGGAGCTGAAGCGCGTGCCGCGTGCGGCGAGGGCGTCGAGATTCGGCGTCTCGACGATGCCGTTGCCCGCGCAGCCGAGCATCTTGGGGTTGTGCTCGTCGGACATGATGATAAGCAGGTTCTGGGAATCTTTCATTGTTCCTCCAACTATGTAGGACTATAGTTCTAGACAGGCAAAAAATTTTTTAAGGAGCGTCGTGCCCGGCAAAAAGCTAGCGCGATTGATGACCCATTCTCGGCAGCTGATCGGGGATGCTGAGTACGCGATTGGTCGCCGGAATGGAAAACTCCTGGTAGTACACGCACGCGGTTTCGCCCATCATCGCCGCGGCCCGCATGAAAAGACCGGATTCGCCCTTGCGTGTGCCGATAAGCTCGGCCGTGGCTGCGTCGAACTTGACGATGCTCACGTCGTGCGTGATGCGGGTGATCGGGACGTTCAGTTCGCCGACGATGACCGTCTTGAAGTTCAGCCCATCGAGCGAGCGCAGCGATGCCTTGGATAGGCGCGGCAGGATGCGGCTATCCATGTAGAAGCGCACGAGCACGTCGAATTCGCTGTTCACGTTGATAACGCGCGTGATCAGCGTGAGGTTGTCGCCCACGTCGGGAAAATAACGGCTCCACGCGCCGCGTGTCTTGATGCGCTCGCGGCTCAGCACCTTCGAGTAGACCGGCAGGAAGCTCACGTCGTCGGTGTCAAGGAAACGGCAGTGCCACGGGTCCTCCATCCGCAGATCGTTTTCGGTGACGAAGCTGCCGAGTCCGTGAAGCCGCACCACCACGCCTTGATCCACCAGCGTGCGCAACGCGCGCTGCACGGTGCCGAGGCTGAAGGGCGTCATGGCCGCGAGCTCTTCCTCAGTGGGAAGTCTGTCGCCGGCTTTCCAGTGGCCGGCGGTGATGGCCTGCATCAGCACGCTGGACAGGCGCATGTACTTCGGCGCGCCGCTGCGGTCAGGACGCGAGAGCGTGGAGAAAATGTCGGGGCTAACGGTTGCGGACTGCATCGGGAAGGAACCTGGATCGTGGAGAAATATTAGAACTATATAGTTCTATAGAACGGTACACTTGAGAGGTAGCTAACGCAACGGCTGGATGATGAGGGTTAACCCAATCGTGTCCGCTTTTCAACCGAAATTCAGCGGATCAGAAACGCGGCCAGCGGTAGAAATAACGTCAGCGCGCCGGTCCACTTCAGCAGGTCCTTGAACGTCTTGTCGTCGCCATGCAACTCGGCCAGCACGAGGCCTCCGCCAAGATGAAACGGGCTGGCCGTGATCACGACGATGCTGGTAGCCGACAGCGCCAGTTGTATCGACGCAAGCAACGCGGACGGCTCATGTACGAGCGAGTGCGTCACCACCGGAATCACAAGCCCGAGCACCACCACCGACGACGCCTCAAAGTTCGCCATGAGCGTGCCGAGGTAAGTCATTCCCACGCGCACCAGTGACTGTTGCTCCATGCTTTGCAGGAGCTCGCCGATTGCCTGCAATACTCCGACCGTTTCGAGCATGCCGATATAAATCAGAATCCCCGAAATCATGACGACCATGCCCCACGGCAGTTCGGCAATGACCCTGCGGGTATCGGCCCTAACTGCGATGTTGAGCAGGACGCCCATCGAGAACGCACTCAAGCCGACGTCGTGCCGGGTCAATACGAGCGCGATAAAGCCGAGCAGCGCGGCAAGCGCGGTCCATTGCTGCCACGTGAGGGTAAATCGGGAGGATGTTGTGGCGAGCACTGTTTCTCCTGTTGCATCGCGCGGCTTGGGGCGCGCGATCAGTTCTGATCCTCCGAACGCGAAGAAGGCCAGCAGGGCGAAAGCGAGATTGATCGCGAACTGACAGAGAAAGAAATGCGAGGGGAGCAGCGTCACGCCGCCTTTGGCCGCTTGCGCAACGACAACCTTGGCCCATGGATTGAACGGCGACAGTCCACCGATGCAGCCTCCCTGTATGGTCACGATGCCCATTAACGCGGGACGGATGTTTTCGCGCCGTGCAATCTCCAACGCGACAGGCAACGTGATGACGAGCGCGGCGATCGGTAGCGCACCGAGTGCGCAGATCAATGCGGTGAGGGTACAGGTCGTCCAGGGCAGCAGCCAGGGACGCCCGCGCGAAGTCGCGACTGCCCGGTGTACGATCAGTTCGGCGAGACCGCTATCGCGCACAAGGTTCCACAGGTACATCACGCCTAGAATCAGCAATACCAGATCCGTCGGGAAGGCGGCAAATACGCGCCGTTGCGGAATGCCCGCGATCTGCGCCAGCAGGAAACTCGCCGGAATGGCCACCAGTCCGAGGTTGATGCCGCGCCACAGGCTGATTGCGAAGATGATCACCAGCAGGAAAAGCGCAACGATATGGATGGTGGTCATACCGGTGTCTCCTCTTATTTGTCTTTCATCGTGAACGGCGAGCGTATGCACATTTACGCCATCGGAAACGATGGGAGAAGATGCGCGCGGCAACGGGTCGGCTACAGCCGGTTTTTGAGCGAAATGCCGTGGACCCTGGCCTCCCTACCAGACATGCGACCCACATGTTGTATTATCATGTATCAATACATCAAGAGGCATGCTATCGCCGGGCGTCTGTGGGTGTCAACTAGCGTAATCGCGAAGACGGTCCCGGGAATCGCAGCGTAATGGCCTTGTCTACGAGTATCCGAATACGGAACGCCGTCAGTAAAAGTTCCGTACGAGCACCGCCGTCCACTCGTGTTGACATCGACAAGCCAGGTCGCTAGTATTCGCTCTTGTTGTATTAATACAAGATAATACAACTACGCATCTCGTGGGGTGCACCGTAGCGCGTATCGATGCCCACACGTTGCCTGGTGACGAAATCTGTAGGGAGACTGCACATGCTGCTCAACGATGAAGAGAGGGCCATGCTCAACGGCGAGCAAGGCAAGGTCCTGCAAATGGCAATGCGCCATCAAGTGCAGGTCGGCGAATTTTTTGGAGCACACGATTTGGTGCCGGTCACGCAAGCGCACATCATGGCCGATACCGAAAGCCTCGGTCAGGCGGGCGTCATGTGGCTTGAGCGGCTTTCCGAACTCAGTGACGGGCGCCACAGCGTATGCATTCCCACCATCACCGATCCGCGCGGCACCGATTTCGCGAAGGCCAACGAGCTCGGCCAGCGTGACTGGATGATCGAACTGGAACGCCGCACGATTCACGCGTTCGAACGGCTCGGCGTCAGCATGACCGATACCTGTATCAACTATCAGACTGTGCTCGCGGCTACGCGTGGCGAACACGTCGCCTTCGGCGACACCGGCGTGGTGATCTACTCGAACTCGGTGAGCGGCGCTCGCACGAATTTCGAAGGTGGGCCGTCGGCGCTCTCCGCGGGTCTCACAGGACGCACGCCGCGCTATGGCTATCACCTCGACGAAAAGCGCCGCGCAACGATGCGGTTTCGTGTCGATTTCACGCCGCGCACCCTCAACGAATGGGGCGCGCTCGGCGGTGTGATCGGCCGTCTCGCCGGCAACTATTGGCAGGTACCGGTAATCGAAGGCATCGAGGTCGCGCCGACGTCGGACGAGCTGAAGCACTTCGGCGCTGCGATGGCGAGCTTCGGTTCGATCGCACTCTTTCACATGGTCGGCGTCACGCCGGAAGCGGCGCGTATCGAAGACGTCGGCGGCGACAGGTTGCCGGTGCACCATCGCATCGGTCGCGCAGAGGTTGAGGCGCTCACCGCCAGCTATGCTGTCGCGAAGAAAGTGGACGTCGTGGTGTTTTCCGCGCCACAACTGAGCCTCTATGAACTGCGCGCGCTCGCGGAGATCTGCGAGGGCCGCACGTTCAAAGTTCCTATGCTTGCCATTACCAGTCCGCAGGTTGCGCCGGACGCCGAGCGATTCGGCTACACACGCCGCATCGAAAGCGCGGGAGGCACGGTGCTCGCAGGCATGTGCTTCTACCAGTCGTACGCGCGAGAGATGTCCGAAGCCAAGGGCTGGAAAAATCTCGCCACCAACAGCGCGAAGCTGGTGAACATTCTCGGCGGCTACGGCTACACCCCGATGCTCGCATCGATGCAAGCGTGCGTGAACGCGGCCGAGACAGGAGAACTCGCATGAACAAAATCGTGTTGACTGCGCGCCACGCGCTTGGGAACAAGGTGTCGGCCGAGGCGCTGGTCGCCAAGGACGGCTTTTCGGCCCGTTACGACCTGAACCGTCTGGAAGGCGTGTTTTCGCGCCCGTCGCACAAGCTCGTGGGGCAGTCGTACATCGGCCGGATACTCGTGCTGGATACCGCAAAGGGCGGTGTGGCAAGCGCGTGGATGCTGCACGAGATGCAGTCGCGCAACATGGCGCCGGTAGCGATCGTGTTCAACACAGTGAACCCGATCCTCGCGCAAGGCGCGGCGCTCGGCAACATCTCGATGCTGGCGGGTTTCGATTGCGACGTGACGGAAGTCGTGCCGCAGGGCGCGTTCGTCGAGATCGATCCTCAGGCGAAGACCCTGAGCGTGCTGCGCGCCGCTGCCGGTGAGTCCGCATCCGTCACATTCGCGCAGGGGCAGCAAAGCACGTCGACGGTGCATATGAAGCCCACGCATCGCTAGGCGTCCGGCGTGGTCTCGAGCGGATCGCCGTGCAGGTGTTTCGCGTGGTTGTCCGCTGCGCGCGGTCACTTCGTGCGATCGTGCGCAGCGGTACCGTTGACGTTCTTGATTGACGAGCCGACCGGCAGCGGTCCTTGCACGCTCAGCGTGAACTCGTAGTTTTCCGGGCGAATATAAAACGACGTTCGCTCACGCAGCACCCCGTTCCCACCGAACGATTCGCGATCCATCACGAGCAACGCGGCACGCGGCGGCAAGCCGAGTGCCTGACCGACAGATGTCCCGGCCGAGCGCGCGCGGATATGGATATCCGCTTTGGTGACCGGCATCGAAAGCAGACTTTCGAGCAGCACATAGATCGGGTTGCGGTTAGCCTGTTCCCAAGTGAGTCCGCTCGCCTGCGGCGGGAGATACGAGACGACGAGCGCGATCGGCTCACCGTCGACGAGATACAGGCGTTTTAGCCGGAAGCAGTCGCCTTCGCCTTCGCCGAAGGCTTGTCTGATCGCCACCGGCGTCGCCACCGGACCGAACTCGAGCAACTTGGTCTTCGGTTCCACGCCTTGCGCGACGAGTGCATCGTAGAAGCCGCGCATCGGCTTCAGGTCGTGCACGAACTTGTTGCGCGAGACGAACGTGCCTTTGCCCTGCTTGCTGACCACGTACCCTTCAGCAAGCAACTGCGCGATGGCCTGGCGCACCGTGACACGGCTCACGTCGAAACGTCGCGTCAGCTCGCTCTCGGCTGGCAGCTTGCTGTCGGTCGCGAAGGTGCCTTCGTCGATTTGCGTGCGCAGACGATCGGCGATCTGCATATAAAGCGCTGTCGCACTGTCGCGGTTGAGTAGCGGTTGGGCAGCCGAAGCGGCGGTAGTTTGCCCGGACGTAGATTCGCGCCTGGCGGCGCCCGAAGTGGGGCGTTGTCGGGTAGGGGTGCGTTTCCTGGAATTGGCTTGCATCGGATGGTTACCGGAAGTGGCTGTCGGACTGCCTTTTGAACCCGCATCTTTCGTCGTTTTTCACCTTGCGTACCGTGGTAGAAACACGCGACGCGCTTGTATTGAAATACTAAGACATCTTCATACAAGTTACAACTGGCTGGCGTCTACGCCGCGGCCGCCTGACTGAGGGAACAGGCTCCGCCCCGACGCGGCTGGTCGGGGTGCCGTTGATCGAGCGGGAAAGACGGTCGACTTCCGGCTCAGCGCCAGGCGCGATGTTGCCGCGGCGAAGGCCTTCTTCGCGAAGGCGATCACGAGTCAAGGGCTCGCTCCGAAAACCATCACACTGGAGGGTTACGCGGCGTCTCACCGCGTAGTACGCGTAATGAAGGCTGACGAGTCGCTGCCGAAGGAGACGACTTTGCGATCGACGAAGTATGTGAACAACTTGATCGAGCAGGATCATCGCAACATCAAGTCCAGGATCAATGCAATGCAAGGCTTCAGACGCTTCGGAAATGCAGCCACTACGACGGCCGGCATTGAACTGATGCATCGCATTCGAAAAGGTCAGTTCGGACCATTCCTTTTTCTGCCATGCGCCGTGACATGGCCTCCGCAGGTGTGCCGGTTTCGGACGTGGGTAAAAGACGTGGTCGAACATCACGTGCGCCGGAATGAACGACCAGCGCGCACGAGAGTTGGGCTTGTCCGGTAGCGGCCACAGCTCAGTGTGGCCAGGCGGTCAGCTCGCCGCGCGGTGCGACCACGTTGGGTTCAACGTTCCTTCAAATTAATGCTTCAACGCCTTCGACTTCGTCGCATTCTCGACTGCCCGTTCGGCCGCTTCGCTCGCCACTGATGCGGCTTTCGTTGCGGCGTCCAGGTTACTTTGCGCGACTTCGACTGCCTGCTTCGTTGCCCTTTGCACGCTTTCCTGAGTAGTGTTGGCAAGCGTGATGGTTTGCTTCATAAATGCAATTGCGGCTTCGGAGCCGACTTGGGAGTTTTGCGCGAGATTCTCGACGAACGATTGAACCTGCCTGCTAACTTGCTGGTAACGGGCATTGACAACCTCTGCCAGTTGCGCTTGCGTGGACGACGCAATCTCGGCAACCTGACGTTCGTACGTCAGGACCTTCTCCGCAGTTGGCAGCGCCAGCGCGTCTTGCAAATCACGGTTCTGGTGCAAACAGCCGGTGAAGCCGAGACGTCTCCAATACATAAGGATGCCTTATTTATTGAATAGGACAGCATTCCAGACGGCGGGTGCAGTAGTATCCTTGAGTCCGAGAGTTCGGAGATTTAACTGAACCTTGCGGATGCGGTGCATCAACTCGATGCCTGAAATCGTGGTCTTTGCACACCTGAAT